>JBFLWK010000005.1 GCA_040757695.1 Elusimicrobiota bacterium | reverse complement strand
TTGCAGAAGTTTCACTATTAGTGAAGGTTGTGCAGGACTTATTTTTTCCCGATTATTATACATATTAGTCGTCGGTAAATCAATAATACTATGAGTCAAAAAACAGCGTTTTCACGCATTTTTCAGGATAAAAGCATATCTATCTATAAGAATCTCTTCTGGATGAGTTGTAAGGGATATGTCCATAAAGCCCATAGCCTTATCAAAACTGCTTTTCTCAAGTAGAATTCTCGCAGAGTCTATACATCCTCCTTTTACTCTATGTTCTATTTTCTCTAAAACCATATATTTCTCACGACCTTTGTTATTCTCTCTTATGTGGTATTTTGAGGAATATCTTATCGTAAATAGAATGCTAATCACCGTCAGTAAAATTGACAGGATACATGTAACTATTAATTCCATTTATGTTTTTCTTAATTTTCTAATGTAATGTTAGATAATGTCTGAGCGTATCTGATTGGCTGAGCACTATTTTTACGATACTTTTATAAATAAGTTTACAAAAGATATAATGGTTTTGAATATATCCAGCGCATTTAGCACATCATCTTTATTCTTGCTAAAATTATTCCATACATTTTTAAGTATGTTTTTAAACTTTTTCTTTTGCAAATAATCTAGCGATTCATACGACCTCTCTTCTATTAACTTTTCCATCTCCTCTACATAATCTATATTATATTTGTCCACAATAGTTGGACCCAAAAGGATATCCTCATATGAAACGTTACGGTTCTTATAATACTGGTCAAACCATAGTATAGGCATAAAGCCTTGTAAATATGGTCCCTGTTCAGCTGTGCATAATATTTTACCTTTCTTGATGTCATCGGTAGTATTCGGCAAACGATCTACAGTAGCCATCTTTATCTTGCCAAATAATTTTTCTTTTTCTAAGAAATTGAGAGCTGGTATAGTACCAAGTGGTCCAAGTGTAAAGATAATATTGCTTTTCGGATGTTTTTCCATGTATTCACAGAATTTTTTGGTTGCCAATTCCGTATCTGTAGTGATATAAAATGTGTCTACTGGTATGTTTTTTCTTCTAAAAATATCTTTAATGCCTTTAACTCTTTTCTCAAGGCCGATATGGCCTTCTTCATGTATAGTGACTACCGCACGTGTCGGCATAAATTCTTTTTCACTGAGCACTCGTTCTGCCAAACGCCTTCCACAGACATATTCATCCATCCCTATATAGAAGAGATATGGTATCCTCTTCCCGATGGGTCTGAAATCTGGGACGTTGATAGCTATTATAGGAATATTATTTTTAATAGCTTCTCTGAGAGGTTCGTCAAGGATCTCTGCATTTGTTATGGTGACAGCTATACCATCCGGCTTGGCAGCTATTGCTTCGTTCACGTTATTAATTAGCGCCTGAACAGAATATTTTTCCTCTGGACCCAAATAAGTCGCTTTTAGGTCAAGAAGTTTTGCAGCAGTTTCCATTCCTTTCTTTACAGGTTGCCAGAATGGATCCAGCATTCCACCGTGGGAAATTAAATAAAACCTGTCCCTTTTTTCCATTTCATTCTCTCCTTTCAGCGGTAATGTCGCTTAATGGTTTCAGCATAAAAGAAGTCCTTAGCATTAGCGAAGAATTTGGGTGAGTAGCGGAAGGCACGAATCTTTTATGCTGTGTTAGATGAAGTGCAAGCATCATTTTGTTATAGCAGGGTGAAGCCAAAGTTGCCCATCGCTTTGTAGAATCTGCTCAAATCGGTCTTGAAAAATATTCTCCAAGTTTATTCTGTCAGCGACAGCACGCCGTAGAACAATTCCTCCAATTTGCTCTTCACTTTTCTTGCCATATTTGTCAACAAGAGTCAAGTATGGTATTAGCACATATACCTTAACCTGTGAACATCCTGGTTCATGATATAGTTTCTTAATAAGGTTCATTCCATCAATAATTATTCCTGTCTTTATTAAACCACGAGTTAAGTTCTCATTTGCTCTGTATTTTATTGTAATCAAGTATCCTCCATTATCAGGACCAGAAACTTGTTCAGTTTTGCTTATCTCAATGACTGTTCTTGGCCTTCCTGACCAATTGACCGTTTTCCCCATTACATCAACGGCAACTTTTTCAATTATTCTTTCAAGGGAACCTTCCGGAGTCACATAAGAGTACTTCTGTTCCGCACAAGAGAAAAAACAGATTATAACAACAAAGACTCCTACCGTTAAACCAATGTAGTGGAACCTGTCTTTCATCGCTTCTTCCTTAGCATCAAGCTTTGTGTTTTTTTCTGCTGATGATAGTTTCATTTTTCATCCTTTGTGCCAGCATTCAGTAACTATTGATTGATATCAGCATTGTTATGTTTATGCATCGGGATTTGTATCATACCACAGCACCGTAAACCTTTTTACTCTAACTGTTTTATTCCTTAATGTTCAGTATTTCCTATGGTTTCTTTTTGTAACTTTGTGTTGTGAGTAGCCAGTTGTCAATAATGTCTTTGTTGAAACGCCATTGTCTGTTGATTTTTGATGACGGTAACTGTTTAGAACGAGCAAATTTATAAACTGACTCTTTGCTAATCTTTAAGTATTCTGCTAATTCTTCTGTTGTAAGCCAATTAGTCATTTTTTCTCTCCAAAGTTTCCAATAGATTGTTTTATTTGCCAATTGTTGCTAATACATTTTATCACATTTGTAAAAAAAAGTCAAGCAAAGTAAAAAAATCGCTTGAATTCAGCTATCCCCGCCTTAAAAGGCGGGGCATTACGCTGAATTCATGGCTAAAGCCACCGCGATTTTTTTACTCAAAATAAGGAGCCATTCATCCCCACCGCAAGCGGTGGGGTATTCTGGCTGTTTTTATAAAAATGTGGGTAGACACAATTAGTATTGTGTCTAATGCTTTACAATTTTCTTAACATTAAGAGAATGTTTAGGTTTGAAAAAAACTGGAAAAAAAACTTGACAATTATAGTAAAATGTGCTATATTATATTAATACTTCAAAACCCATGCAAAGAAATTGCCCTAACAGAGAATTCAAAACCAATAATATTCTGAGAGTAAATACTCATGTTTCAAAGAGCCGGGTTAACCTACCTAATCTCTGTTAGGGCGGCACCCGGCTCAATTCTTTTTAGGGATATTCAAATGAAAAATGAAATTGAAAAAGAAGAAAAGAAAGAAGCAATTGCAGCATTATATTGCAGAGTAAGTACTTACGATAAGACAGTCCATGAAAATCCTGATGAACTCAAATCAACCAGTATTCAGGAAAAACATTTAAGAGAGTTCTGTAAGGCCCGGGGTTACAAGATATATGATGTTTATTCTGAAGTTTTTACAGGAACAAAATTTGAAGGTAGAAAAGAACTTCAACGTCTTTTAGAAGATGCAAGACAAGAGAAATTTACACATGTGCTTACGACAAGAATTGACCGGTTAAGTAGAAGGGTGAAAGATTTTCACGATATTATGGCTGAATTTGATAAACATGGAATTGTGTATGAAACATTAAGACAAAGTTTTGACCAAAAAACGATTGAAGGTAAAGTAATGCGTAATATTTTTGCTGTCTTCGCAGAACTTGAGTCAGACCTAATTAAGGAAAGAACCTTTGAAGCCATGCTTGAGCGATTCAAAAAGCGGTTGTGGGGCGGTGGTCGGCATATACTTGGATACGACTGGAAAGATGGAAAACACACTGTAAATCAGAAGGAAGCAAATTTAGTTAGACGTATGTTTAAATTATATTTAGAACTTGAGTCCTGTAGTAAAGTAGCAAAAGAACTAAATAGGAAAGGTTATCGGACAAAGAAGTGGACTACGAAGACAGGAGAAATAGTTGGCGGTAGTCTTTTTAATAGAGATAGCGTACATAATCATTTGAAAAAGCGATTTTACATAGGAAAGATAATATTTAAAAATCAAGAAACAGAAGGCATTCATACCCCGATAGTGCCTGAGCCGCTTTTTGAGCGTGTTCAAAAGTTGCTAAAGAAAAACGCTGAGCAACCTCGGGCACAAGTTGAGAGTAAATACGAGCTGCCTTTACTAAAAAGATTGTTTTGTGGATTTTGTGGACATGGTATGACAACCCATTGGGGGAAGAAAAAGGGGATAAAGTATTTTTACTATAAATGTTCTAAAATATTAAAAATGGCGGATAAAAATATTTGTGAGTCGGTTGCAATCGGTGCAAAGGAGATTGAAAATTTCCTAAGAAAATATCTTTTTGAATTGAGTCAGCAACCAGCTGTTGTTGAAGCATCAAGAAAAGTAGCAGAAGAAGTGCAGGAAAAGGAAATATTTGAATTATCCGAAGAACTCAAGCGCAAGATTGATTTGAAGCTTACTGCAAAACGCAGAAAAACAAATCTGCAGAATAAGATATTGAGCCTTTCAGGTAAAGAGTTCGTTACACTTCGTAAGAATTTAAACCAAATGCTTATAGAAGCCGAATCGGAAATAGAACAACATGAAGAAGAAATTCCAATCCTTGAAGCACGTTTACGACGATTAAAAAGCCAGAAAGTAGATGTTGACTTGATGATGACTTATTGGAAAGAATTTGATAAATCGTATGACGAGGCTACACCTGAAGAAAGGATGATGTGGTTTCATCTGTTATTACGAAGGGTAACAGTAAAAATATCAAAGAAAACAAGGAAAGGTTATATTAGAATATTTCCTCGTGGGAACTTGCCGCCAATAGAAAGGATTGTTCAGTATATTAGGCAAAAAAAGAAGTGGACTTTGGATGATGTAACCGACAAAATTCCAGGTTTGAAATTTCGTGGTAAGTGGCTCCCCGGGTTGTCCTCTAACTACACACCGTTTTTATTCACAGATGACTTCGTTTATGGGTTAATAAACACAGAAAATGGCATTAAAATGTTCACAAATTGGGGGTTTCCCTAATATTAACCTTGAAGACCCTAACCTTACCTTGGGTGCCAGAATAAAGGCACTACGCGTCAAAATTGGCTTAAATCAAGCGAATTTGGCTAAATCCACAGGGTTAGCCACATCCATTATTGGTCGATACGAACAAGGCAGAATTCTTGACCTTAATCCATTTGTCTTAGAGAAAATCGCCACTACTCTTAAAGTAACCCCACTTGAACTGCTGCCACCTGCTGCCCGGGTAGGGATCAAGGATTCTTACGATTACTTCTGTCGCTCTGATACCCGAGGTAGCAAAATCAAAAAACTTCGACTAAAACACCACCTGCAACAGAAAGATTTAGCCAGAATGCTGGGAATCCACAAGGTATCCCTCTGTCGTTATGAAAAGAACCATTCCAAACCTGACAGTATAATCATACAAAAATTAAAAGAGATTTTCAAGAGCAGGTAAGCAAAAAAAATTTTTCAGAAAAAATTTGAATGGTTTTATTGGAAGAATTACCACTGAAAAAAAACCAAAAAGGAGCGTATAGCCATGGCTCAATAAGATAACTGTTTATCGCTATGAAAAAGACCAATCCACACCTGACAAATATATTGTACAAAAAATAAAAGAATTTTAAAGACCCGAACTTTAGCCGGTGTATCAGAACCTTAATTAAACTCTTTCAAAGTGTAAACAAGAGTTACTTCCATCTGGATATAAGAAGCCCTAATTTCTTTTGGTAGAGGAGGAAAAGGATTAGCTTTTTTTAAAGTATTGATTGTGGATTGATCTAAAATTCCTTCTCCGGAGGATTTTACTATTTCGATTTTATCAGCTTGCCCAGTAGAGAGAATTATAAATTTAAGACACACTATACCTTCTATTCCTTGGGTTCTAGCCAAAGTAGGATAATTTCTTTTTTCTTCAATTTTATGTTTGATTATATCCTGATAACGAAGCATTGCCTCTTCAGCAGGATCAATTACTTCAATTATTTCTTGAGAATGTTGTAAATCTGAATTTTCTAATACAACTTCTTCAGGTTGAAGTTCAGGTAAGACATTTGGTTCAGGCAGTTTTAATTCTTTTTTTATTTTGTTTATTTTTTTCTCGTTACCTACTTTATTTATCTTTGGCAGGTATATCGGCTTTTCTATTTCAATTTGAATTATTATATCTTTTGACTTTTCAGTTGTAGGTAAGCATAAATTAAAAATTTTTCCAGGTAGTCCTAAAAATAATATATGTCCTGTTAAGGAAACAAAAAATGTGACTCTGGTTACTTTGTCACTTATCATCTTTTTCCTCTATTTTGGTTGAAATTATTACTCCTTCAGCTCCGGCATCTTTAGCAATATCCATAACTTTTACTGCTAAACCTAAGTTAATCTTTTCATCAGCTTTAACAATCACTGCATTTCTCTCACTTTTTCTTAATTCCTTTTCTAATAATGTAAAAAGACTGTCAAGGGTTATGGATTTCTTATTAAAATAGAGTCTATTATCAGAACTGATAAATATGATAATTTCTTCTTCTGAATGTAATTTAGAAGTTTTTGCTTGCGGTAAAGTGATCTTTATTCCTAGTTGGACAACAAAATGAGATGACAGCATGAAAAAGATTAATAATAAGAATACCACATCAATTAACGGGGTTATATTCAAGAATAATCTGACTTTCTTCCTACCTTCAAATTCCACTTTCTTCCCCACTTAATGATTCTAAATATTCACAAACAGCATTTTTAAGTTGATTTGAATAATTATCAACTTTACCTTCAAAATAATGATAAATAACCAGCACAGGTATGGCTATAGTTAAACCGGCCGCAGTGGTTAATAATGCCTCCCAAATACCTCCAGATAAAACGCTGGCATCAACCTGTCCACCTAATTGCTGAATTTTAATAAAAGCCTTAATCATTCCTGTTACCGTACCCAGTAAACCTAACAAAGGAGCAACATTAGCGATAGTAGCTAAACCTCTCAAATTTTTCTCCCATTTACGCACTTGTTCTGAACCCATACGAACAACTCTTTTTTCCATCTCTTCTGGCTTAAGTTTTCTTTTGTTTAAAGATTGTTTCAAATGAGACAAAAAATTAGAGATATCAGTTTTTACTCTACGAAGATTATAAAATCTTTCTAACACAATAGTGACTGCAATTACAGAACATAACAAAATTGGCCACATCAAAATTCCACCTTTAAGAATAAAATCAAACATTATTTTTTTCTCCTTCTTTTTTCAAGTTTTAATAAATTCTTCTACTGCTTTGACAATATCACCTGCCTTCAAATCTTCTAATTTATAGTATCTTCCTCCCATCGCATCAGCGATTTCAAATGATTTATTAAAACTAACAAAACTGGACTCAGTATCAATTACTATTGACTTAATCTCTGATTTTCTTATATCATCAGCAATTTTTCTAACTTCTTCAAAAACATTTTCCTTACCCATACTCACATTAGCTTTTCCGTCTGAAATTAGAACTAATAAAGGTTTAATTTTAGAATTTTTCTTTAGTTCATTTTGAAGTAGTTCATAACCAGTTAGTAGACCTTTAGATAAAGGGGTTCTCCCTCCAGTAGGTAATTCCTCAAGTTGCTTCTTTGCCAACTCAACACTTGATGTCAACGGTAATAAAACCTCTGCTTTATTTCCTTTAAAAGCAACTAATCCGACTTTGTCTCTTTTCTGGTAAGCATCAATTAAAAGAGAAAGTATTGCTCCCTTTGTTTCTATCATTCTTTGATTTGCTCCCATTGAACCAGAAGAGTCAACTATAAATACAATTGTATTACCTATCTTTTTTTCTCTCACTTTTTGACGAATATCCTGCTGTTTTATAATCACTCTTGTGCTTTTGTGCTCTAATGCTCTAATATTCTGATGTGGTGCAGCGGCTCTTAAGGTAGCATCAAAAGCAATATCATCTCGCAGGCTAAAGCCTGTGGATACCTCTGGAATTTTACTCCGTACATAATGACCAGATTTAGAATGGGTCTTTGTACTGCTTCTCCTACCCGCTCCTGTTCTTGATATTCTATCTTTCTCAGGAGCTATTTTTTTTACTGCAAAAGAACCTCCTATTTCAAAATTAGTGTCAGAAGATGCATTTGATTTTTCTTGTTCAGTATTATTCTCCTTTTGTTTTTGATTATCTGGTATTTGAGATTTTGTCTCTTTGTGTTGGTTTTTCTTTTCTCTCTGTTTTCTAATTGACTCTTCTATTCGCTCTGGACTGACTTCTGGCTGTTGGAATGGTTTCTTTCTCATCCTATGCGGTAACACCAATTCCGCTGCTTCTTTAATATCCTCTTCTGTAACTTTTTTTCTTTGATGATATGCAGCTATTGTTTGTGCAGTTTTTATTATAAAAATATCTGCCCGATGTCCATCTACTCCCATATCAATAGCTATTTTGGTTACTAATTTTAACATATCTTGGGAGTAGATTACTTGTGGAAAAATCTTTTGAGCTCTAACAACTACCTCTTGCATGTCTTTCTGTTCTACTTCCCATTTCTTTTCAAATTGATGTGGTGCTTTTTCATATTCTATACATCTTTTTACTACTTCTTCTCTCTGATCGGAATCATTTAACCCATGGATTTCAACACAGAGTCCAAATCTATCTAAAAGTTGTGGCCGTATTTCTCCTTCTTCAGGATTCATTGTTCCTACCAGAATAAATCTTGCAGGATGTGAGTAGGAAACACCCTCTCTTTCTACAATGTTTACACCCATTGCTGCTGCATCCAATAAAACATCTACTAAATGGTCGTCAAGTAAGTTCACTTCATCAACATAAAGTATTCCCCTATTTACCTCTGCTAGAATACCTGGCTCAAAATGTTTCCTTCCTTTTCTTATTGCTTTTTCTATATCAAGTGTTCCAATCACTCTGTCTTCTGTTGCTCCTAAAGGTAGGTCAACGACTTTCATCTTTCTATTTACAGTTTTAAGTTTTTCTCCTTTTTCTATTTTAGCTCGACAATTGTAACACATCTGGTGAGTTTCACGGGGATTACAATTAAATAAACAATCTTCAACTACCTCTATCTCTGGCAGTAAATCAGCTAAACCGCGGGCAGCAGTTGATTTTGCTGTTCCCTTTTCTCCTCTTATCAAAACGCCTCCTAGAAGCGGATTGATCGCGTTCAGGACAAGAGCTTTTTTCATCTTTTCCTGTCCGACGATTGCTGTGAAAGGAAATACTGTTTCTCTACAAGTCATTTTGTTTTTACCTCCGATTTTCGAAAATTGTCTATACTAAAGTGACCTTTCTTATTCCATTCTTCTACTTCTGTCTTGGTCAATATATCGACACTTCCACCTTGATATTCTCCTGTGACATCTCCCATTTTCTCTTCCATCCATCCTTCAATCTCAAAATAATTGTCCTGTAATTCTTTTAACACCTGTGGATCTGCTTTCCAGATACCCCTTCTTTCTGCTTCCAGAAGGCGTCTTGCTATCTCTTCTAATGCCCAAGGATTATTATCTTCAAAGAATTTCCTCATCTTTTTATCTAAAACAAAAACTTGTGCTATATCATCAAATATCCAATCAGCTACAACTTCGGCTGATGCATCCCAGCCATAAATCCGGACAATACGTTTGGAAATATCAGACGCACCTTTATATCCATGTCTTTTCATCCCTTCTATCCATTTGGGATTCAAGAGTCTGGTACGAACCACTCTTTCAATTTCCTCTTTCATTTCTCTTATTTGAGGTCTTTGTGGATCATGCATATCTCCCCAGTAAACTTTTGGTGCCTTTCCTCCCAAAGATTTAGTCGCAGAATACATCCCTCCTTGAAAATCATAAAAACAGCAACAATCAAGAAGGTCTGTCTCATCTGAAGCCAATTTATGAAAAGTTGTCTCTACTTTACCTAATTGATGAGCAAATTCTTTATGTGATTTCTCTCCAAAAACTCCTTTCCCATAGGCATACCCACCTCTTTCTATATAAATTTCCCCTAAATCCTTCATACTCTGCCAAGCACTAGCATCAATCATTAAACTGACGCCGTTACCACCATAAGTACCGGGTTGAGCACAGAATAAACGGTAAGTTGCCTGACGTTCTGCTTCCTTTTCATCATAACCATCGCCTGTTTGGGTTTTGTGCATTTTTTTATACTCATCTACATGTTTTTTTATGAAGTTATCCTCTTGGGATTCGTTAAGTTGTGTAAGTTTGATTATAGTTTCATCAAGTAGTTCAATCAAATGAGGAAGCGTGTCACAGAAGATACCACTTGTTCTGATAGTTACATCTATACGGGGTCTATTTAATTCTTTCAATGGAATAACTTCCGTCCCTTTTACAACTCCCGACTCTGTCCAGACAGGTTTTGCTCCAAGAAGATATAATATCTGCGAGATTTGTTCACCATCAGCCCGATAACCATCTATACTCCACAAGACCATCCCGATATTTTCTGGATATTTATCCTCCTCCCGGAGATATCTATTTAAAAGTTCATTTGCCATTTTTATTCCTACTTTCCAAGCAGCCCTTGTTGGAATGGTTCTTGGATCGATACTATAGAAATTCTTCCCGGTTGGTAATACCTCTATTTTTCCTCTGGTCAAAAGTCCAGAAGCACCAGGTTCAATATATTTTTTTTCTAATCCCTTAAGAATCTGAGGGATTTCTCTTTTAGTCATTTTTAATTTAGGAAGGATTATATCTTTTGCCCAGATGACTAACTCAATTAGACCTTTAACTTTATTTTTGTTTTTTATTTTGATAATTCCATAGATTTTCTTCTTGTAATCTCGCATACTTTTTAACGCTATATTCAATAACTTTTTTGCTATTTGAGTACTTTCTTCTAATAGTTCCCCATAACTCTTTCCATCTACAATTTTTTCTGGATTCTGAACTATTTCTTCATAGTTATAGCCCATTAACTCCAAAATTAATCGCCTTATTGAAGGATGGCTTCCTTCAAAACGAAGAATAGAAACTAACATATTAATAATTCCTTCCTTGTCAGGCACTTGACTTAATATATGCATACCATCACGGATCTGGGTTTCTCGAAAAAGATTTAGTTTATTGTGCAGGGATTCAATAAAAGAATTATCAGATAACTCTTTATTTTTGTCAATAAGATTTGTTTTGCCGGCAAGAGAGTAAATATCTTTCATAATAACTTCGCATCTTTCTTTTTCATTGAGAAGTTTTGCTTGAGAATACTGCCTTGATAATTCTTCTATTTCGCTTAGTTCATCATACAAACCAGAAGGTTTCATTACAGGAATCATATGGTCAACTAAGGTAGCATAAGCTCTGCGTTTAGCAAGTATTCCCTCAGCTGGATTCTTTACTGTATAGATATACAAATGAGGTTTATCGCCTACAATAATTTCCGGGAAACATTCTTTACTCAATCCCACGGATTTACCTGGTAAGAATTCTATGTATCCATGCGTTCCTACGGAAATAAGTGCATCGGAATTTTCCTGTGCCCATTTATAAGTGGCATAACACTGGTGAGTAGGGGGGACTTTAGGGTCATGTAAGATTTTGCATACCTTACCATCACATCTTGCTCCATAACAACCTCTTTTGGGTTCAACCAGGATATTTATATTGCCAAAATTCATTCCGGTCACCACTATTTTACCTTCGTAGACCATGCCTTCTCCTGGTGGTTTGCCCCAGCTAGAGATCATCTTTTCTTTCAGAGTGGGAGTAAGTTCATTTAACCATTGATTATATTTTTCTACAGTAATAAATTCTATTACACCACCCTTTTTTACTATTTCATCTATAGTTGTCCAGCGAAATTCACTTATTGCCTTCTTATTCAAAATAAGGTCAATTAATCCTTTGCCATTTTCGGGACAATTGTGTATTTTATATTCCCTATTTTTCATTTGTTTCATAATCCGCACTACACTTTCCATAGTGTCAAGTCCTGATGCTCCTCCAATGGAAGCTTCTACACCAGCACAGGGAGCATTATGTAAAAGAAAAGTTATTCGTCTTTTGCTTGCTGGAAGATGGTAGAGTTTCAACCAGGTACAAATTCTATCCAGTAAAAACTCTACTCTTTCTTCTACTGGTTTTCTTCTGCCAAATGTATCATCGCTTTTCTCATCACGACAGGAAGTTAGAATTGGTTCAATTACACCATTATATTCTGGCTGAGCAACCCAATAAATCTGGTTGGTAGGACTTATCCCTTGAGGATTTTCTTCCCATTCTTTTTCTGTTCTTGAACTTGAATAAATTGTCTGAATAATTGGTACATTTATTTCTTCTATTATAGTTTTTTCGTTTTCAACTGATTTTTGGATAAGAAAAGATGATTCTAAATTAATAATTAAATCTACACCTTTTAACAATTTCAGACCTGGCTCAAGTCCTGGACAACCAGGACCACCATATTCTTTTTTCTGGGCAAAAACAGCCACAGGAAAGATTTTCCTCTTTTCTAACTTTTTGATTAAAGAATTAACTAAATTAAGGTCTTTCTTAATCAATAAGGAACGTGAAAAAAATATACCTACCTTTCCTGATAATTGTTGACCATTGTCTGTTAACCATGGCTTACGAATTGTTACTCCAGATTTAGGATGATAATATCCTGACCAGGGAATTTGTTGACTCATAATTAGGCTCCTCTAATTATTAAAATTACTAATAGAAAAATTAATCTTGTTCCCATACCTATGATTGTAGAAGTGAATATAATTTTTAAACCAAGCGGGATACCAAAAACTGAAGTATATTTTGCTAAACTTCCTCTAATCATAAATACTGGAAGCATCAAAAAACCTCCTAACAATGTTACAATCATCGCATCAATTTCTAAAATCTTACCATTTTGAAGCATTGCTCCAACAGTTGATGCGCCAACAAGAGGACTAAAGATATAAGTTCCTACAGGAATAGCAACTGCCGGTAGCAACCTCAAGATATCAGTTAAAGGATTGACAAGTCTCTCAATATAATTAATAAATCCAGAATTGATAAGACAAAAAATGATAAATGTTACTCCAACATAAATTCCACCCATTTTTACAAATATCTTTAACTGTTGTGTAAAACTAAAAGTTTTATTCTTACCTGTCTGTGCAGATGGGACAAAACAGTTAGCAGGCATTGCTCCTTCTTTATTTTGTCTTTGTAAACCAATGTTATTATTAATTGATATCACCTTATTCTGTCTTTTTCTTGCCATAATAGATATAAAGAGTAATTTTGCAAAACCCGAAAATACGAAACAGGTAAAACATACCAGTCCGACTTTTAATCCAAGAACAGATATTATTACAGGAATTTGATAAGTAAACGATTCTTTGATATATACAGGTATTGAATTGAACAAAGAACCAAGATAGGTTTGATGATCTGTCAGTATTCCTCTCTTATTGAAATCTGATAACAACACATTTCCACTCAGAACTGAACCGAAAGATGTAATAAAGACAATACCTATATCCTCGGGTAAGCCAATGATTTTAGCAAGCGGTTTCCCTATAAAACTTATTCTGTCAATTATTCCTTTTTGAATCAATATCCAGATCGCAGTTAAAGAAATAAACATTATAAAAAGAGTTTTCGGGACAAAATTGAGTAAATCTCGTAGTGCATTCAGTATAATTTCATTCATAATTGCCTTCTTGTTGAAAGCGGAACGATATTCAAGTAACCTTCTTTATTATTACGATTTATTTCTACCTCAATGTCATAAACTTCATCAATATTCTTTATACTAATAACTTCTTCAGGTGTTCCTGAAGCGAATACTTTACCATTTTTTAACATTATTATTCTATCACTATATCTTGCAGCGAGATTTAAGTCATGTAAGACCATTACTACTGCTAACTTCTTTTTCTGAGCCAGATTACGAACTAAATTTAATATTTCAATTTGGTGACTAATATCCAGATGCAGAGTAGGTTCATCCAAAAGTAAAATTTTTGGCTCCTGTGTTAGAGCACGAGTAATAATTACTTTTTGATATTCGCCACCAGAAATCTCAGTTATAAACCTTGAAGATAAATGTTTTATACCAGTAAGTTCTAAACAATGTTGAGCAATAGATATATCTTCTTCTGTCTCTCTGACAAATCTTTTAGTGCGAGAATATCTACCCATCAGAACTATGTCAAATACAGTAAATGAAAAGGAGACCGAAGAAATCTGGGGGACAATACCTATATTTTTTGCCACTTCTTTACGAGACATTTCAAAAATATTTTTACCATCAACTAAAACTGTCCCTATCTTAGGCTTTAACTTTCTATTTATACATTTCAGTAGTGTAGTTTTACCTGAGCCGTTTGGACCGATAATTCCTAAAATCTCTCCAGCAATCACTTCTAAAGAAACTTTCTCTAATGCTTTTATTGTATCGTAAGAGAAACTTAAGTTAAAAATCCTCAATTCCATTTCTAAAATCCACTTAATCTTTTTCTTCTTCGTAATAGAAACAGGAAAAATGGCACTCCAATTAAGGCAGTAATTATTCCTACTGGAAGTTCAGTTGGAGAAATAAGTATCCGAGCAAAAGTGTCAACCCAGACCAAAAATATACTTCCTGAAATAGCTGAAGCAAGAAGAAGAAAACGATGGTCAGGACCAATAATAATCCTCATTATATGCGGGATTACCAAACCTACAAACCCAATAATTCCGCAAGTTGCTACTGCACTTGCAGTAATAAGTGCAGTTAATATAAGAATAATCTTTCTTGTACCTTCTACCTCCACCCCAACATCCAATGCCTGTTCTTCACCTAAAAGAAGAATATTTAGTTCCCGGCTAAAATATAGAAGGCATAATATACCTAATAAGATAACAGGAAAAACACTCAACACCTTATTCCAGTTACTTGCCCATAGTCCACCCATAAGCCAAAATATAATCTGACGGAGTTCTTCTTCTTTAGCCATATACTGAATAAAAGAAGTAAGCGCAGAGAAAAAAAGCGAAAGAGCAATACCAGAAAGGAGTAAAGTTTCTACAGGAATTTTCCTGCCTACCTTAGCTAAATGATAAACAAGGAAAACAGTTAATAAAGAAAAGAAAAATGCTACAGGCATTACCAAAACTTGAGATATACCTAAGACTATAATTAACGAAGCACCAAATGCTCCGCCGGATGCCACTCCACAAACGTAAGGTGATGCCATCGGATTTCTAAATAAAGCTTGCATTGTACATCCAGAAATACTTAAAGCACACCCAGCAAAAACACCAAGCAGTATCCTTGGTAGTCTCACATTTAATATAATTTCCTGAAAATTATCTTGCCAGGTCTGAGGAATGCTTACAATTTTTGAAAATAATACTTTAATAACAATACCAACTGGAATATGAACAGGACCAATCGTCAAGGTTACCAAAATTGTCATAAGAAGCCCTAAAGCAAGAAGAATTAAAATTAAATTCTTTTTCATTGTTTAAATACCTCAGGGTGAAACCATTTGGCATACTGTTCTAAACCTTCAATACATCTTGGGGTATAATTAGTGAAATAAATATAACTTCTATAAACCCTGTTATTCTTCACAGCCTTTATATTTTGCCAGCCATCTCTTCTCTTTATCTCTTGTGGTATATCCCCATATTCTTCTACAATAATTATATCAGGATTTTTTTCAATTATAAATTCCTGTGAAAGAAGTGGGAAAGGAACAGGTTCATCCTTAGCAATATTTATTCCACCTGCTCTGGTAATTAAATCGTGGGTAAGAGAACCAGCACTTCTTGTTTTTCCTAAAGCATGTGCTTCAAAATATACTAATGGTTTATGCTTTATTTCTTTCACCTTTTTAGTTATTTTATCTATTTTTTCTCTCATAGCAGAAACAATTCTTTTCGCCTCTGTCTCCTTCCCAGCTAATATTCCTACATTCATAATTAGCTCCATTACACCTTCAATATCATAGGTCTTTGTGGCATAAACATTTAATCCTCTTTCCTTTAAGGTATCTGCCTGAGTTTCCCAGCAAAAAACCAGGTCTGGTTGAAATCCTAAAACCTTCTCTAAATTGACATTTCTGATATCTCCACCACATTTCGGTTTAAGTTTTAGAGTTTCATAATAAGGACTCTCTTTTTCTATGCCAGATATAGCTGCAATCTTATCTTCTGCACCCAAATCACAGAGAATTTCTGTAGTACAGGAAAGAGAAACAATTCTTTCATAGATATGTTTTTTTTCTTTCTCTTTTTCGTGTTTCCTGGTCCTGTATAAAAAAATACTAAGGCTCATGGCAAGGATAACAATAAATATTATCCCTGCCCAGACTTTTTTATTCATTATCTCAGTTCTATCGCTCCTTTAAAATTTTACTTTAACTCCAGCTGAAAATGTCCTGGGGGTAGCCGGATAATATTGTTTACTTGTTCCTGAAATATATGCTTGCCGACAATACTTTTCATCAAAAATATTATCAACTGTTAGGTAATAGCTGACATTATCTTTGTCCCATGAGAACTTCAGGTCTGTCCTAAAATATCCCGGATACTTCTCTTCATTTTCATAGTCCATATACCATTCTCCGATCTTATTGAAATCGGCTCTTACTCCAAAACCTGTATCACCTGCATATCCCAATCCCAGAGAAGTTTTCCAGAGAGGAACTTGATAAATATTTTTACCAACTCTTTCAGGATATTTTGGCTCTTTAAGGATTTCTGTCTGGTTTATATCACCAGAAAGAGAAACAAAAAATTCATTAGTAATGTCTAAATTGGAAGTAAGCTCTATCCCCTGATGTTTAACTTCTCCCACATTGCGGTATTCCCATTTATTTGGGGATACTTCTTCATAGGTAATTTTGTCAGTTACATTCATCTGGTACACACTTAACTCATTCGATAGTTTTTCAGTAAAAAACTTTGTTCCTATTTCACAATTTACCCCTTTTTCAGGCCCTAAATCAGGATTCTTACAAAACTGAGATTCTATTGGTAATCTAAAAGCCCGACTTATTGAACCAAAAAGACTCAATTTAGAAGCCACTTTAAAAAGTAACCCTAAATTTGGGCTGATAGCATCAACTTCAGGATTATATTTCTTATCTTTAATCCTATCAGTTATATCATGCTTGAGTTTATCATACCTTACGCCTATGTTCAGATTTAACCAATCGAAAATTTTCCACATATCTTGAACATAAATAGCAAATTTGTGAATGTCAGTATCATTATGTCTTTTCAAAATATCTTTATCAATCTCTTCTTCCTCAGCATCAGCAGCATAATTCCGGCTGTCTACTTTACCTTCATCTATATCCAATCCTACTGTAAATTTATTCTCAGTCATTTCTCCACTGAGCTGTAAACTTCCAGTGAATACATTAACATCATTTATATCTGCACTTCCTCCTGATGAACGATAATAAAAAGTGTAACCTTTGCTGAAATAGTTTAAGTTTAACCTTCCAGAAAGATTGAATGGCAATTCCTTTTTAAATATTAGTTTTATATAATTACTTTCCTGTCTTCCACTTGCACAAAAGTAGGTTGTATCCCCGGATGTCAAGTCACCATCTTCCCATTGTTTTTCAGTCAGGTAACCAGGATACTTAGTGTCCTCTTCATAGTAACCAAAACTCAAGGAAGTTTTTAAACTCAGGTTTTTATTATCTTTGGTCAAGGAACCTCCAAAAGTCTGAAGGTCATAATTTGAAAGGGCTCTCCAGCCATCACTCATCTTAGAGTTTGCTGTGATATTAAGGTAAACATCCTTGGACAAAGCTGCCTGGCCCGAAAAATCTAAATTTTTTGTATTCCATTCACTCAGAGAAATAGTAGTCTGGGCAGAAGTTTTTTTGCCTTCTTTAGTGATAATATTTATCACTCCTCCCATAGCATAACTGCCCCAGACAGCAGAATTTCCGCCTTTTATTACTTCTATCCTTTCTATGTTTGATAAAGGTATGGCATCAACATAAGGTTTTCCTGTATCAGGAGAATTTATCGGCATCCCATCCACAAGCACCAGAACATAACTGGAATTATAGTGATAAACACCACGCAGGGTTACTACTGGCCCCCTTCCTGACGCATCCGAACCCGAAAGGCTAATTCCCGGAATCTTTTCCAAGACATCATTCATAAATTTAGCCTGAGATTTTTCAATCTCTTCACCAGTTATTACCACTGCCGTCACCGGTACCTCTCTAATTAACTCTTCTGATTTTGTAGCAGTTACTACAATTTCTCCTAACTTATAAGTTGGAACTATTTCTTCTTCTGCTAAGCAAATCTGGACTAAATTAAATAACAGAACTCCAATTAATAAAACTCCCATTTTTTTCATTTTTCTCTTCTCCTTTTTCTTTGTTTTTAGCCCACAAATTTAGTATAATTTCTATGGGCTTAGGTTCTTGTTCCAATAAATTGGAACACTACATTAAGCACCAGCTGAAGGCAATTCTTTTCTCAGTAGGGCTGCCTTCGTGCTTTTTTAACCTCCTTTCTCACATCAGGACCACCTCCTTTCATACATTTTTCACAATCGTGTTACGATTAGAGAAAAAAATAATACTTCTATATTTCTTTTCCGGTTGTTGCCATAGTTAAAGAACCATGTTTTACACCTTTTGTTGATTTTAATCTATGAGCTAACTTTTCAACTTCTTTTGGCTTGCCTTTCACCACAACCATCTCCAGACAATTGTCGTAGTCTAAATGGACATGTTGTGACGAAATAATGAAATCGTGAAAATCATGCTGAATATTGGTCAATCTATTTACCAGTTCTCTTTTATGGTGATTATAAACCAAAGTAATTGTTCCCGCTACTTCTTTTCCTTCTATCCATTCTATCCATTCTTTTTTGACAAAATCTTCCCTGATTAAATCTCCTATCGCTTTAGAGCGAGTAGGATAATTTTTTTCTCTAATCTCTTTATCAAATCTTGTTACAAGATCATCATCAAGTGATATACTGAACCGTTTTAATTTGCTCATTTGTTTTCTGCTATTGTATTACATTTATTATAATTATAACATTTTATTTAAGTAATGTCAATTAGTTTTAATTTAGGTTTAGGAAAGATAGGAAAGAGATCGTGTGGATAATTATTTTGAGAATTGTCTTACAAAAATTCTTAAATCTTATCTTGCCAGAAACTGGATTTGCGGGAGAGGTATACTACTTCACCTTTCAAATAGATTTCAATACCTAATTCACCATCTTGTTGTCTGAGATGCACGATAACCTTTTCTGGCTCTACAGTGACCTTGCCTTTTTCTTTCAACTCTTTGATAAATTCTTGTTTGTCCATCGTTCATCTCCGATATCTCTGGCATTTGTTGATTAGCTTGTAACCTGCCTGCTTCAGTAACTGAATAATCTGAACTCGTATCTTTTTAGTAAAGAACTTTTCAAATCCGTCCATATCAATATCTCCATCGCAATACAATGTGAGATTAAATTCACGAAATACAATTTTCTTTTTCATTTAAGATTTTCTCTCTAAATTTTGCAGAGAGATTTTCTGCTTAATAAGAAATTCGCGACCTTTAATGCACAGAATTATCTGCGCAATTTAATTACTTACTCGGCTTAATTATCCTGACTTTTTTGTCTTCAGTTTTCTCAACCTGATATCCCTGCCGTCTGTAATTCACCATACGAGCTCTAACATTCGCTGAGAGGTCACGGTCTTTTGCTATTGAGAGCTTTTTCTTCTCAATCTCTTTCACGATTTCTTCTACGGTCTTACCGCCAGCAAAAAGTAACTGGTCAATAACTGAAGCAAGTGTCTCACCTTTAGGTTTTCGGCTCTGTCCTGCTTTGTCTCCACCATTGACCCTGATTAGAACCTTTGTCTCTGTACTAACCTTCTGCTCATCATACTCCTGAAGATGATAATTCTTTGAGACAAGAATCTCGTTACCTGTGGCTTCGCTTTTTAGCACGACTTTGTCACCTTTTGTTCCGATAACCTTTACAGGTGTACCATCTTTACTCAAATACTTCTTTCCTGCAATTGCTGTATCTGCTAACATGATTTTTAGCACCTCCTTTCCTAGCAAATTTCTACGTATGTGTCTGCCATTACAAGAACTTCATCATACGATTTAGCTTTAAAGGCACGGTTAACAAATTCCTTTGCCTTGTCTGGCTGACCAGATTTTTTTAGTGCCTTACTAACCAAGCCAATGATGTTAAAAACATTACCATCTTCACCAATCAACTTACATTTTGGTTTTTCTGGCATTCCAATCACCTCCCTTCAGTCGGAAATTTTTACTTTACCTTCTGCCATCTTCTTTGCAATATATTCCCTGCTGAAAAATCCACGAATAAGTCCATTGAACATACTTGCTAATATATCATCGGGTTCCTGTGGTAGCAGATAATCACTGTGTAGCATACAGATAAATGTCCACTGGTCAAGTTCTTTACCTGTAAGAATCTTCTTTTTACCATTCTCAAATTCAAATATAACTTTTTTCAATTCCATCTTTTTCACCTTTTAGCCATAGTTTTTATCCTTTTATTGTAAGTTCTTTTGCTTTGTCTCTGATGGCCTGTTGAATTTCAGGTAAACTGTAATTCAAACAGAGATGGTTTGCTATAATTTCATGAACCATCTGTATATCAGGATATTTCTTTAATATACTTTTGTCCCTATCTCCAATATGTTCCAATACATTTTTCGCTAACGAATAAGTGAATTTATCCATCTTATTCCACACCTCCCCAGAGTTCAAGAAGCTCATTACTATTCTTTCTTAAGGATAATAGTAAGTCCCTTATTGAATAGTAGTTACCTTTACCATTTTGCCACCTAATTCTACATACTCCTCTTTGATTCTCCTAATTTTCTTTTGATCCGTTTTAGTAGTAACTTCAACTATCTCATGTGGATGGCAACTGAATGACCTTTGATTCCATCCGGTACCGCAAGTAACCCACCAGTCGCTTCTATTAATCCTATCAATTTTCATTCTGCCAAATGCGGTATTCAGGTACGCATCCTCTTCCGTGAGATTTACATCCTTCAGTTCTTTCTGCTTTATTTCCTGTGTCTGCATCTTTCATCTACCTCCCTGTTTTCTCTAAAATTTTATCTATCACTTTCTCTCGTACAATATATTCAATGCGTTTGTTAAATTGCACCTGGCGGTCCTTGTTATGATCCCAAATCCATACTTTTGAATTAAATTTACCTGATGCAAATTGTTCTACAGTAACATCATATCTCCTACCATTAATGGTTACATAGTAACTCCAATCCATAGAGCCATCTGCGATGGTAACACCCATGCCTGTTTCTCTACCTACTTTGATTTGCGCTTTTGATTCCTGTGTTTTCCTCATCAATTTTGCCTCCTTTCTTACCCAAATTTACCGTCTGAAAATAGGCTATTTTACCTATTCATTCATTACCTTCTTTGCAAGGGAAAGTCAAGTTATGTTTAGAAATTCTTTCCGAGGAGAATTTACTGAAAAGGAGAGGTTAAAAAAGAAGAACACCGACGATAAAAAAACCCGCTGAAGTTTCTCAATTTATTGATATAGGAATCTCCAGCGGGCAGAATAAGCCTTTTTCTCTGAAATTTGACAGAATTTGTGAGGTCTGTATTACCTGATAAATTCGGCAAACTGGCAGATTTTTGATAACTTCAAGGTATTAGTTATACCCTGCCAGTTACTGACCAGTCATGGCCATATTGGTCATTAGTCTTTTTGACTAATAGTGATAAGAGCAACTGAACCACGTGCTGATCAAGCCACTCTAGCCAAAATGGCAACTTAATTAGCTCGTCAATAAACTTAACTGCTGCTTCTAACTTCGTTCCACCCTCGGTAATAGTAAGAACTCTGGCGCCTCTTTCTACACTAAACATAATCTTCTCTAAAAAGTTCCAGAGCAGGTCAAGATTATGTTTGAACTCTTCCCATGCAGTAACATATTCGTCACCATCTTTATCAAACGGATTCCAGTCCCAACCCTTCTTAAGTGCCTGTGCTGATGTCTTCAGTTCTTCAACATTCAGTTCGTTTTTAATAAAATCCACTAACTTATCTACTTCTAACATTACTACTGGCATTGTTGATTCACCTCCCGTTCTGATAATTTTATATACCTTTATACTCCTATTAGCCTCTTATCATCTATTTTGCAAATAATCTGTTTCAATTTCTCTAAATCAAACTTCACTCCGGGGCAACTCTTATAGTGAAGTCCTAGCATTTTATTCGCATCTCTATGGCCAATGACTGCCTGAATAGATAAATTAAAAACTGTCATATATTTCTTTGTTAATACAGCACAAGATTCGTATTTCTCTTCCGAAGGCGTTTCTTTATCATAATCTCCAATTGTGCAGATACCAACTGATACTGTATTCAATCCTTTTGTATGACCTCCATCCATTGTTAACGGTCTACCTGCGAATATTTTCAAAGCGTCTTCCACTTCTTCAATCAGTGCATTGTATCCAATTGTTATCCACGGTTCCTGAAAAGTTCTGCCATATCCAAGTTCTTTTCTTGAATAAAATTCTTCCTTTGATACTACTTCATGGTCAATACGATATGATGTATGATATTTCCAGATAGCGGGAGTATCCGGTACTTTACCGTCCTTTGTTGCACTGTGGTGTTCAACTATCCATTGTACTTTTATCCATTTACTTCTATCTCCGGCAAACAATTCTGGATTTGCTAAAATAATATCTTCTGCAGTTATTTTCTTTTTGATAATCAAAACTGGTGGTTTTGAAGATTCCATTTTATCTTCCTTTTTCTTCAGTAATTCTATTATTCTATTCAATAAATTAATTAACCAGTTCATCTTAATGTTTCTTCATGAAATAACTTATCAGGGCGTTAACAAAAATCAATACTCCTGACCAGATACTAGCAAAGAAAGTTTTCATAGTTTTAATATCATGTTTCACACCTTGAACCGTAGCAATCAATCCATTCTTACCCATTGTCTCAGGATTGCCATAGAGAATTTTCTGATGTTCATTTACCCGAGGAACTATCTCATTATCAAGTTTATGCAGAATCAGTTTTACATCTGTTTTTATTTCCACAAACTCACTGCGCCAGGTCTCAAAACTCTCAATCAGGATCTGGTCAGTTCTTCTACGCAAATATTTAACATTTTTAGTTGCAGAGTTATTATTGTTTTTATTTTTCATCTGAAGTTCCTTTGTTGTGTTCAGGATGACTCGTCAAAACGGATTGGTTCCAGCCCGTGGTCACCTTCTGACCTACATTTACTACTGAATAACCAAATACAAGAGCGAACAAAACCCAGCCCCATTCTACTCCGCCATTCATAAACAGGATTTTTATACCTACTATACAAATGGCTAAAACCTGACAGAATATTTTTCTATACCCTATTATCGGATTTCTTTCCTTCTGGCTCTGCATTCTTCTCCTCTAAAATACTTTTTAATTCTTTCAAAGCACCCTGAATTTCAATTAACCTGTTAATTATATCCTGCCTCTGAATATCTAACTGCTGTCTCTGTGTATTCAGTTGATTTAATACTTGTGACAATTTCTGTCCTTCTTCTTCCAGTTTGGCAATTTTTTCTTCAATCTTCATGGTAATCTCCTGATTAGACATTTTCTAATTTACCATAGAGTGTAATGGTACCTGTAAATTTCTTTCCCGCTGGTACTTGTCCATCATACTTTACTTCAGCATCCGCCGGTATTGCAGATGTTGAGCCTGCAGGTAATACTAAAACAATAATTCTTGCTCCTGCTGGCTGGTCTACCAAATTCTGCATTTCATGAACCTGAACTCCTTGGTCTGTTCCTGTAATATCAACCATTTTTTTCTTTAACCTCCTTCACATTTTATTTTTTCTAAATATTCATAATCCTTCTGTGATATACCCGGATGTGTCTTTAGAAAAACCCCTGTATTCCATTCACTGTGAAAAGGATTCTTAAATGAATAAAAACCATCCCATATACTTTCATCCACATTTTTAATTCTATATTTCTCTCTATTAAACCATAACCTTGATGGTAATGGGATCCACCAGTTCATACTTTCAAAACAATCATACTTTCTTAAATATCGTGCAAACCTTAATGTCTTTTCTGCTTCTATTTTAGTTTCCCACGGAAAGCCTATTATAAAAGAACTTGTTATTTCTCCTACACCTGCTATTTTGGGAGCAATTTCTTCTATATCTTTAATTCTGAACTTCTTACCTAATCTCTGGAGTCCTTCATCATAGCCACATTCAATACCGAGTGTACAGAATATTATCTTTGAATTTCTGAATGCTTTCAAAAAACCTTCATCCTGAAATGCCAGTACATCACAGGCTAAACCTATTCTTAATCCTTCTGCCGCAATTCTCTCTAAAACTTCTGTCGCCCATCTAATATCTCCATTCAACAAATTGTCCATCAATAACCATGCATCTTTCACTTTAACCATATTGCCAGCCAGATTTATATCTCTTTTATAACTTTCTATTACTGTATCCACATCTGCCATACATCTCCATCTATTCCTGTATAATACTGAACAGAACAAACAATTGTTCCAGCAACCTCTACTAAATTCACCAGCAAGAAATGGAAACTTATACTTAATCAAATCATATGCTGGTTTGTAGTATTCTTTGAATTCCTCTTTACTTAAATATTCTGCATCAGGGTATCTGATTATCTCACTGTTCAATCTAATGGTCATACCATTCCCTGTTTTACCTTCTAAATATCTTAAAAATGTTCTCTCACCCTCTCCTCTTATTACAGCATCTGCTTTAGAATTTTCTAAAATATATCCGTCATAATAAACTGTGTGCGGCCCACCTACAACTATTCTGATATGCGGGTTCAATTCTTTAATATCATCACAGAATTTTCTGACTTTATACCACGACAAAGTTAGAAGCGAAATCCCAACTACATCATATTCGGCAATCTTCTTAACTAACTCACTGTAATCCTCATTCAGAAAACATAAATTATCGAAAACTTCTACTTCATAACCTTTATCACGTAATATTCCTGCTAAAAGATACGGTCCGATTAACGGATTCAAAATATAACATCCATCTGTATTATCCTCTGGTGGAATATAAACTAAACACACTCTCATTATTCTGCCACTACTGTTACAATATTGGAAATCAGAGTTCCTTGTTTAAACTGGATTTCATAAGTCCCCGGTGTTGCTGTCTTGAAATCATACTTTACAATACCGATAGCATCAAAATTAGCTTCACTCTGTTTAATTCCATTTATCATAATATCTACTACCCCCTGCTGGTATGGATAACAGGCAATTAAATGTTCTGTGTCTATTCCATCTGCTTTGATATTTTGTTTTCTGTTTTTTATTAAATAAAAAGTGTTTGTATGTAAGTTTATTACATTATCCAGTGCTGTCTTCTCGGTAGTATCTAATTCATCTACTATAACTAACAGTCCATTCTGACCGATATAGGTTAACTCAAACTTTTTACTGATAACACTACTTATTTCAACCAGTAACTTTAACGGATTTTTATCTGTCAGCGTATACTCGTAAGCCATTTTATCCACCTGTTTTTCAAAAAGAATCTAATTATCCTGAATACTGCACTTAATTTTCTGACAAATGCATTAATAAATTGAATTCTCTTAAATAAAAAGTTCAATAATTGTATCTCTAAATCATCATTATCCAAATAATCTATAAACCGCACTTTAGTTCCCCAGATTATTTTCATTGTATCATTCACCAGGATACTCAACCTTTTCAAAGCAGCCAGTTTAATATTTTCATCTATCTCTTTATCTTCCGATGTTGCTTCAAAAACAAATCTTGTATTTTTCTTAATTATTTTCTCTGCTACTTTTAAACAATAATTACATTCACTGCAATTATATTTGCAGTGACTGACTGTCTTTCCCCAATCGTCCGGGAAATGTTTATTATCAACCTTAAAATTATTTCTCACATAATCTGTTGCTCCATCTAACAGGAAATAAAGATTACCATCAAATTCACTGTTAAAATATGCAGAACATAACATTGGTAAAACCGGATCGCCCATTGTTCTACCGGATATTTTGCATACATCTGCAATACCTTCATACAGTTTAATATCTTCCGGTCTTATAAATGGTGACATCAAAGAGTATACTGGCGTTTTTCTGTGAACCCAGTAACAGAAACCATATTTCTGTAAGACAGAAACTGCTGCTCTTTCATCTTTTAACTGATAGGGTAATAATCCCATTAAAGAAAAATGCTCTATTCTGTACGGACAGTAAGGCAGACATCCTTCATTAACCAGTATCTTGATTTCTAATTTATACTGTTCTTTAACCTGTTTTATTAAGTCAATATTTCTGTTCCACTCTCTCTGAACACACATAGATTTAATATTTGGAAATAACTGTAATAATAATTCCAATTGTATTGGCTCCTGCACCAGTGCATTAACTGACAGTTCAACATCATAATTGCAATCTTTCGCAATCTTTAAAGCAAAAGGATTGGCTACTACAAGCCGGTCCAATCCGATATCTTTAATTCTGTTCAAATACCTTTTAATTTCATTAAATCTTTTTGTCTGTTCATAAGTAAAAACTAATTGATTAACCAAACCATAAGCCTTGATATTTCTTCTATGCAGTTCGTTTATTAACTCTTTAATACGAGCATCAAAATCTTTTAACCATTTCTTTTTTTCTTTGTTTGACCTTAAAATTCCAAAGTAGCCTGACTGTTCTCTGCCTGAACCTAAATACCGGAAGTTCAAGTCAAAATAAACACAGTCTATTTTGTCTTTACCTGTATTCAGTATCTTCTCAGTTAACTTCAAACTACCGCAGAAAGGAATTGCGAATTTCACCCCGTTAGACCTCCTAATTCTTAATTTCTCATTCTATTACTATCTGACCGCCCCATCAGACACCTGGAAAGGTCTAACGGGGTTCATACTATAACATCCTCTAATGGAACGTATCTATTTATGTTTCCGTCTAAAATTGCTTTTTCTAATGTACTAACTACTTCTTCTATTTTTTCTTTCCATGCAGAATCAGTAGCATTTTTATCTGTATCCACTTTATCAAAATATATTTTGAGTGCATGTCTGTACCAGGCTATACCTTTTTCTGCATTACCGAAATGTAAATATAATAAACCTATTAAAGAATGAAGCCAGTAATTGTTTAAATACTCAGTATTCTCGTTTGTATTTAGCCATGAAATTAAGTCATTCATAATTGCCTCAGTGACAATACCATTCACTTTGTCAACATATAATTCGTGTGTCATTATTGCAAAAGCTAAATTTTTTGAACATCCTTTTGTTGTGACAATATAATCTCTTATATTTGTCCATTTACCAGGATAGATATCTGTTAGGCCTTCTACATAAGTTTTAATATCTGCCTGGTTTATAGCAGACAAGTTGAAATATTCTTCAGCCATTTTCATTCTCGAATATTCTACATCCATTTTGTTCTCCCCGGGCTCGTGTCGTCACTCGCCCGCCGCAAAACTGTTGCTCCCTATTCGTCGCAACAGCGATCCTCTTGATTTCCTGAATTAATTTATGTAATCTATCTATTTCTTCTACTATTTCTTTTTGATTATCAAGAACCCTACATAATCCTTTGATAACAATATCCTCATACTTTTCTTTTTGTTCCATTTTATATTCCTAATTCTGCTTTGATTTTGTTTATTCTTTCTCGCATACTCATCTGATCATCTAATAATCTATTTAGTGTCTGCACCACCAAATCATTTCTATCTACCGCTTTTAAGGTACCGTTTTTTAATTTAATCTCTATTTCTCCTTTCAGCCCTGTTGAATAATCACCTTCTCCTTTTTTTATTCTTGGCCAGCCTTTTAACCACATAACTTTATCTATCACTTCAAACACCTGACAGCCTGAAATTGCAGGTAATAGTATTGAGCCTGTCATTTCTTCACTCGTTGCCATACAGGCACAGCAATAACTTATTTCACAATCACTGCATTTAATAAAATGCCTTTTTTCTAATCTTCTGAAAAATTCATATCTGTCATAATCCTGAATTCCATTCCAGACATCTCCTAACCTGTATCTTGTATTACTGCAATAAAACCTGTGGCACGGATAAATACTGCCATCAGGTGTAACTGATAACATTCCTCTTCCAGCACCGCATCTGCCACCAGAATTACATTCTAATGGCCTGTCGATAATATTTATGAACTCATTTATTACATCTCTTTCTTTTATTCCGAATTCAATTACATCTAATGCTTTCTCTAACTGGTCTGCTAATGTAGCCAAATCTTCTTTTTTCCAGTTTAATTCAAAAGCCGGTGCAAATGAGAATCCTCTGATACCCAAATCTTCCCAGAAGAACCGACAGGAATCTGACAGATATTTCACGCTATCCGGTAACAGTGTTGCCCTGATTCCTATATTTGAGCCAGTGAATATTTTCCTTGCTTTCTTTAAGTTTTCTACAACTGTATCTGTTGTTCCTTTACCTCTGTGTCTATCATTTATTTTTTTTATTCCGTCTAAACTTACCTGCCAGAAAATTACTTCACTGTGGTTCTTCATAAATTCTTCTATATCATCATTCCAGAACATACCATTTGTTGTCATTATAAATGCAGTTTTCTTTTTATATTTTTTGACTTCATCTAAAACCCATAAAATGTATTTCTTCAATAATGGCCATTCTAACATCGGTTCTCCGCCAAAAAATGTTATATCTAATTTGTCGGTTTCTGCTCGTGCAAAACCTATCTGTGTGGCTCTCTTTAAGGTTTCTAATGACATAGTATCTGGCTTTCTGAATTTCTCAAAACAGTAATCGCATTTCAGATTACATTTGTCTGTGACATATAATTCTAAATTTGAAAATCTGAAAGACCAGGGTTTTAATTTTTCTTTTATTTTGTCTAAAACCTTTATTCTTATTTTTGAAACTTCTTGCTGGCAGTATTTCTTTTTATTATGCTGCAGGAATACTGCTATACATTTTTCAAAACAGTTACCTGATGACTCACATTTATAACAGCCGTTTTCTATCACCATCTCTTCAACAAGTTTATCTAACTTCTTCCTCCTACCTAAATTTACTTCATTAAAGATATTTCCTAACTTCCATTTTTCGTCTGTTGTCTGATAAAAATAGTCGCAGGGATACACATCTCCATTCGGGTAAATATTAACTGCTCCTAATGTTGCTACACAGCCATCATAATCTCCTTTAACTGTTCCCTCTATATAGTCGTTCCAGCCCAATATTTGTAGACAGTCAGGTTTAAGATAGTGCTGTATAAATAACTCGCCGATTTTTTCTAATTCATTCTCATACTGATTAAGGTCTTGTTCTTTCCACTCTATATTGCCGAAAACATTTATTGCGGTCTGTATCCTAAATCTGTTGAATCCTTTCCTGTGCAGTTCTTCAACATCTTCTGCTAATCCTTTTATATTATCTGGTAGGATTGTTATATAGACAACATTATCGAATTCTTTGATTTTCTCTAACACATCATTTTCAACTATCATTCTGTAACTGCCTACTTCTCCCGCAGGTCTGTTGCGGTCCTGCCTTGAACATATTCCATCTAAACTAAAATCAATCTCTATTGTATTCTTATATTTCCTTAAAAATTCCATTTTATCATCTGTAAACAAGGTGCCATTCGTTGAGATTACAAACTTGATGTTTTTGCCATATTTTTCTCCGGCTTCTTTACCATACAAAATTAAACCTTTTATAACTTCAAAGTTCATAAAAGGTTCACCACCAAAAAAATTAACTGCTACTTCATCTTGCTCTGAATTTTCACATAAAAAAATTACAGATTGTTTTGCTACATCTAAAGACATATGACCGAACTTTTTCTGAACATAACAGTACTTACAGTTCAGGTTACACCTATCTGTGACTGATAACCAGATTTTATTTAACATCGTAATGTCCTTCTATTATGACCACCAGTGTGAATGATGACAATCACAGTGACACTTCGCATCACAGGTACATCTGTTATGACACCAGCATTTCCAGCAGTTTGTTCCAACACTGTTTAAACTTTTCAGTTTATCTCTTAACTCATTCATATGCGATACCCTGATTTTTGTTGATGTGCTGACAGGGTCATCCGTAAAACTTCCAGCACCCCACTGTAAATAATAATGCCAGGAATATTCTCCACACCAGTCACTCCATACATCTTTTCTACAACTGCCCATTTATAATACGCCTCCTTTTGGTTACGAAGCATAATATGCATAGTCAGCATAACCAGCACGACTTGCATAACTTACTGTTGCATTTAAAGTTCCTGCTACCCACAAACTTCCTGCTATATATAAACCTGTATTCGTGTATAATCCATAGCTGCTGTGTGAACCTAAATACCAGCTACTCTGGTAACCACCACTTCCATCAACTCTGCCTGGATAAAGAACAGCATTTTTACCCATTCTTATATCTCTGTTATCCTGCATCCATAAGATTCCATTCAAGTAAGTCTCAGCTAAATAACTTGTGCTGTTAGCAAAAAACTGATTAGCTCTAATTTCGCTGTCTGCCACCACATGACCGTATAATAAATCAATATATACTTTAACATCCCTTGCTCCTGAAGAATCCTTGCAGAACTCAATCCGGTCATCGTCATTATTATGATATATACCCCAGTTACCATAATATTCATGGTATATCCAACCATTTGCACCGAGTGATGTTGATTTCAAAAATTCAAATGGTTTATCATGATTTTCAAACCGATGGGATTCAATATATCCACGACTGGCAATAGTACCACACCATAAATCGCCACCCAAATATAAACCAGTATTTGAATATAAGCCGTATGAACCATGCGATGCTAAATACCAGCTGGATTGAGAAGCACTATTTTCTGCACGTCCTGGATAAATATAATTGTATCCTGGTTGATAAATATGTCCTGTTGACAGACGACCGGAAATAACAAATCCATCATTATCAGCATACGCTTTTGTCACACCCGCAGGCATTAGCTTAACAGCAGGATTACCAGCATCAGTTTCCAGACATATTCCACTTGATAAATAAATTCCACAGTTTCCTCGCCAGGTTAATGCATTGCTGGATTTACTACCACCAGCATAAGGTAAATCTACTATGCTTCCTGATTCTAATTTTCCTGACGAATAAATTCCCTGTGCAGAAACATTATCACTTATTTCCAGCCCTGCATACAGTTGCAAGAGAGTTCTTGTTAGAATTAGCAGGTCTTTCCAGCCACTACCGGAAGATGCATTCTGTGAGATTATCAATCTTTCAGTATCATTATCACCGAATTCTATCTGCAAATCAACACGGTCTGTACCGAACCTCTTCAGGTAAATATCAGCAAAATCACTCTCCTGTGAGAACCTGATTTTGTTTGCACCTATATCTAAAGTCGGACCTAAAAAACTTAAAATACCGTTGGCATCAATTGTTAATCTATCACCGACATTATTATCTCTGATTTTTAATCCCTGGCCTGAACGTTCTATTGACCACCATCTATCAGTAGCAGAAATTAAAAACCTGTTTGTTAGCCAGAAATCATGGTTAGCATATAAATCATTGACAATACGGGCTGACTCATTTACATCCAGACCGTAAGACGGGAGAGGCTGTTTTATTCCAACATAACCATTTGCTTTTATGGTTAAATATTCTGAACCGTCAGGGAAACGAATAGCAAACCGAAAGTCACTGCCCACTGTTCCATCAATTTTAATATCAACTAAATTGTTAAATGTTCTTAAGAATGAACTGATTAAACCATCAGGACTTTCTGTTCCTACAGTTCCACCTGATTTAGTAAATATACTGCCAGTTACCTGTCCGCCAGTGCGTAAATTAAATGGATATGGATCTTTCCAGTTGGTTCCACCAAGTATTTCTTTTATTTTACTGCGTATCCGGTTGAGATTATTCAGTAAGGTATCAATTGAACCATCCCATGTATCCTGCTCGGTTGTATCAGGACGAATATCTGTCTGGTCAATAACTTTTGCTAATTCAGCATGTATTTTCTTTTCTTCACGCAAGTCCTGAATGCTGAATTCAGTAACAATTCCACCACTCTGAGGAGTTATCTTTGCTAACCGAATTCCTTTTGTTGCAGATAAATCAGCACCTGTATAATCAGGATAAATCACATTTACAATCTTTTTCCTGCCACAGGTCTCACCAAACCCGGCATTGACAATAGCAGGGTCATCATCTTCTGTTATCAGAATTTCTTCCGGATATAACCATAGCCATATATCTGACTTTGACCAGTCTATATCCTGTTCAAACCTTGTTACACCGTATAAAACATTAGCACGGTCTATATATTCAAAATCTTCATGCTGTTCAAGTATCTTCCCGTTAATATATGCTCTGCCTTTCTTTATGAGAAAATTCTGTGTTTGATTTATTGCTGATGCGGATATCTTAAAGTCATCTTCAGGGACACCGTTTACACCATTCTGATACAAGTCCTGTAAAATCTTAATACGCTTATTTCTAAAGATTTCTTGCATTTCATTGAAATCACTATCAAGCCAAGGAACGTCCTGCTGTAAAACAAGAAAATCAAAATTCTTTAGTTCATTAAATGAATCTTTAGAAACACCAAATTTTAATGGCATAGTTTAAACCTCAACAAATATGTTATATGGATAAACTCCAACAGGTAACCAGTCTTCTTCATATACAGGAACTCGTTCTTTTTTAGTTTCTTTCAGAACATCTTCAGGGTCAACATAAATATACACATTCACAGAATCAACAGCAGCATAGCCACCACGCGTTGCTGCTACATATCCAGCACGGTCATCTTCCTTGCGAAGTAGGTCAACATATTTCAAACTGCCTGTTCTTCGGTCCTGCCTGTTTGTAATCATGACTCTTTCAAAACCTTCACGAGCATATACATTCCATTTGAGAAACCAGCGCAGACGATATTCCAATGCTCTGAGTGTACCTTTCCATGAGCGTGCATCAAGTATGGTTTTGACATGTGCTCTCTGTTCCTGTGTTGTAAGAACCGCTTCAAGGTCAACTCCTAACAACTGTGCTATTGCCCATAAATAGTCAACAGGACAGGTATCCGCATCTATCATCTGCGGAAATGCTTCAATGAATGACCTGATTACGTTCAGTTTTAATGCTGGTAGTCTTAAGAATCTTTTCAATACTTTATCTTGAGTATCATACTGACGATATATTGCAGGTAAATGTGAATATAACCAATCTTCATACTTGTAGTCTTTTACTACTAAAGCCCAGTCTCTACTGAAACACAGTGCACCGTAGTTTCCATCAGTATCAAACCCGAATGCAACATAATAATAAACCCGTAAAGGTTCTAAATTTTCATCCCTGTATTTTGTTCCTTTACCTTCATAAACTAACTTACCTCGCCAGTCATAAGGGTCGGTTACATAACAACCTATACTCCTGTATATTTTAGTTATTACCCAGTCAGTAGCAGCAGGATTCTGCCAGGATAAATCTATTGCTCCACCTTCGTCTACTTCACCTGCTTTAAAGTCAGCAGGTGCTAACCATCCTCTTTCTGCCGGCATTAAATTCCCCCTGTAATATTGAATTGGACAATACCTTTTGCTGGTAATTCATTCTGTTTAATCATCACATTACCTAACCACTGACTGACTCTTATTATCCACCAGTCATCAACAGATAATTCACCCACAAGCACAGATAGAATAAATTCAAGTTCACCGTTATCAGTTGTATATTTAGTTCCAATAGTTCCAGTATTTGTCTGTAAACCACTTACAGTACCTTCAACAGTAAATTGAGTTCTGCTAATCATATTTATTGTCCATTCTTCTGTCTTTATGTTTTCTTTCACAGTGATATCTTTAAATTCTGCTGTTGCTGACTGTCTGCCAATATAAACCAACGGATGCATCATAAGTTTTTTCATTGTTAAATAGTCAACACCTTCTGTTCCATCAAGCAATGCATACATATCACTGATATTTATTCGTTGCTCAAAATCTACATTCTCAATTGCAAAGAAATTGTTTACTGCTTCATATACATTATTTTCTACATCTGCTTTTTTAAAGTTTCCCTTACATACAATATCTGCGGATAAATCTATTTCAACATATTTCGGATCTTCAATATAAACCTGTGTGGTTATAGTTTTACGTTCATTCAAATACTCTAATAATCCTGTCTTTAAAACTTCAGATGGATATCCGCCACCTTCAGGGACAATTGTTACCCAGACCTTATATACTAAAGCACGGACTGTTGCTTTTAATACCCCAGGATAGCCTTCTGCTAACCAGATATAATCTGAAAGTGAGACAGCTCGGTTCTGCCCTCGTAACTGCAATGGTGAATATTTTTTTGCATGTTCTATTGTTTCTTTATCTGCTCCACCAGAAGACGCCAGTGGATTTGTTACATCAATTGTTATAGGTACCCCTTCAAGCATTATTGTATCCAGCACCTGAGTGATTGTATTTGCTCCGACATTGCCTCTCTTACCACCACCTATTCTGTATTCTGCATTTATTTTTGCACCGTTTTTAGGTATTCTGCCATTTATACCATCCCCAAACATAATGGTTATTTTATCTTCAGCATCTCTTGTAGTGCAGTATTTCTGTTCATTAGGTCCCACATCAACAAAATATTTTGCTTCATTCCATAAGACATCCCCTGCACCTTCATCAATAAATATCTTTAATGTACCATCAATTATTGGTACACCTTCTAATGAGAATTTCTGGTTCATATCACCATTAGAAATACCTACATCTTCCTGCTTTGTTTCACCTTCAATAGCAGTTATTTCACCTGTAAGTTCACCAGCAGGAATTATCAAATCATCTGTTGTTTCAAAAATAAGTGGTGAACCACCTGCAGTCTGTATTCTTGTCCCTTTCGGAATCAATATATCTCTGGGTTTTACTTCACCTAAATTAAATTCTAAATTGACACTTGCTGGAACTGCACTGAACATTGTGTAACCTATTAACTTTAAAAGATTTATTACACTCTGTCTCTGGACTGCTGTAGGCAGGAATGCCTCATTTAACATACGGTCAACATAATAGTGTAGTCCATCAGCAGTATAAGAGAATAGTTCTAACAGTACTATTCCGAGGTCCGAAGGATTAAAATCAGTCCATTCTTCTACATAAAACGGTATTTTGGCAATCAGGTCAGAAATGATTGATTCATAATCTCTACTTGAATAGTCTACCTGTGGAACTTTTAGTTCTTCTGTCATATGCTAACTGCTCCACCAGTAAGAAAAAATGGGTATACAAAGTTGCCCACTCTGTTGGTTTTTATGTATCTGATTGATAACTTCACTTCTATCCTACCTTCCTTTGATCTTGTTTCTATGTCTATATCATTGACTTCAACTCTTCGTTCCCATTTTCTTAATGAATCAATTACAAAATGTTTTATTAAAGATATAGTAGCATCATCTGTTGGCTCAAAAGGTATCTCCTGCAGTCTTGAACCGAAATCACGTCTCATTACCCGTTCACCAAGCCTGGCTGCAAGTATCTGAAATATTGATTCATTAACATGCTGTTCTTCTTCTGAAGTATCCAGCCCGGATTTACTCGTTCCGCCAGGACTTATAGAAAAAGGAAACTTTAATCCAGCACCTAAAAACTTTCTTTTAACAGGCATTTTTTAGTTCGCTCCTTGTTTTTCTGTTGCAGCAGGTTTCTTTTCTATCTCTTTTATTGTTTTGTTTACCCCGCTCCTGCTTACAGAGGTGGGATTTACTGGCACTTTTTGAACTGTGTCATCAGTAGAAGTTTTAGTTTTTGTTTCCTGTATTTCATCTTCGGTCTTTTCAAGAGCATAAACTTCTTTAAATATCATCTCAGCGATTTTCTGTCTCTGGATTAGTTTGGCTAACAGCACTTCAAGAGTGCGTTTTTTCTCTACATATTCAAATGGGTCAGATTTTACAATGAGTGTCTTCAAATCATCTATTCTTCCTGCGAGTAAATCTTTCAATAGTTCTATATCAACAGTAGAATTTGTCTCACAATATTTAACAAGGTGTTCCATCAGCATCTCTGCGTCATTAAGAGAAGAACGCCATGCCTTCTGTCTGCTTCTTGCTTTGATGATTTTTTCGTCCAGTTCCTTGATTCGTTCTTTCAGGTTATCAAGTAACCTCTGTGAAGAATCTTCACTGATATCTGTCATAACATTCATAAATAATTGCTTAAATCCAGACGGTATTGCTTTAAAGAAATCGCTAATGGCTTTCATTCCGGTCTCCTGTTAGAAGAATTTTTCTAAGACTTCATAACCCGCACTGCCTGTAACAATTACTATTCCTGCTGTATAAGCATCTTCTGAATATTGTGGTTTATTTTCTCCATTCTTCATTGTTTCTATAAATGCTCTATTGCCACCGGTAACAGGCGCTATTTTCAATATATTGAATCCTGTCTCAGGGAAGTCATTAACTAAATTATTCAATGCTACATTGAGATAACTTGCAATAGTAGATAAAGTATTAGCCTTATCCTGAAGTAAATTAGAGAAGTTTGAGATTACTTGAGATACTTTTGGCGCCTGTAATACATTGTTCACAAATGATTCTATTGTTCTTAAAAGATTTCCTAAAGAAGGAAATAAATCTATAACTTTAGTTCTGTTCCAGTCAGGTGGCTCACCTATAAATGACTTCCATCCAGGAGTGACTTCAGCACCTGTCAGATGTTTCCTTAAAACCCGGCAGTTAATAAATTCATCAGTAGTTTTATCTTCATATTCAATTATTTCATCATCAATTAGAACTGCTCCGGAAGGTACAAATCCTTCAGTAGTTTGAACTTTTAAGTTCTGTTTCTTTAAGGAAGGTTCCACTGCAGAAACCAAATGAGTTACAAGTTGTGGTTTTTTAATGGTTGTTCTGAAAACATCTGAAAAATCTTTTATTCCAAATACTCTACCTAACTTGTTTAAATCATTTGCTATTCCAGAAAAAGTAAAACTGCCAACAAGAACGACCACTCCGGCAATACTTGCTGATTCACTGAATTGCGGTCTATCAGGATCTCCAACATCATAAAATGAATTCTCTATAACTTCAAAAAACTTATCTGTGCTCTGTTTTTGTTTAACTGTTTTTGGACCTGGTATTGCTAACAGATACACTCCAGTATTTTTTAAGTCAGATAAAAAGTTCTGCACCTCTGTAACAAAACTCTGAACAATTACTTCTACAGGGTCAACATAATCTACAATGAATGGTGTTATGGTATCTACTACACTGGCCATGTTAGATAGAATACCAGAAATACTCTGTGCAATATTACCTGCCTGATTTACTAACGGCTCAAGTTCAGAAGGTAATAAATCAGATAAATTAAGTGTTTGCCATCCTGTCATGATTTTATATCTTCAGTTGTTCTTGTTTTTAATTCTAAAAGTTTCTTTAATGTGGAAACTTTTTTTATGTCTCTTGAACATACAAGAGTAATAATCTCTTCTAATTTTTTATTTAGAATCTTTAATTTTTCTACGACACCAGGTGTTTTATTACTTTCCCATTTCATGATATTGTTCCTGTGCCGGTACCAGTTCCTGTCCCCGGTCCCGCAGGACAGGTAATTACCACCTGCACTGTAGTTGACACAACTGCATTTGTTATAATATGTTCAATTATCTTTTCACATAATATGTCAGATGTTTCTTTTGTATGTTGCCATAACCGTTCAGCGATCTTATCTGAAATATCTTTTAAGTCAGGTACTCCTTCAAACCCGTGTTGTTTAAATCCAGCAGATTGTAAACTCTGCCAGATATCATTCTTTATCTGTTCTTTAGTCGGCATTGCTTGGTTAACAATATTTTTTAGTATTGCACTGTTCAGTGGCATCTTTTCTATCTCCTACATTTTCTTTGCTAATACTCTGATAGAACCATCAATATGTGGTGAACCTAAAAACGGACACATACAACTTTTAGTTACCACACCATCAAAAAGTGTATTACCACCATTTAATTGAATATTACCTGTGGATGTTTCTATTAAAATATTCCCTACCTGTGTTTTTAAATCAATCTTACCCGTAAGTAAATTAAGAATAAAATCTCCTAACTTAAGTTCTATCTTTTGATTCCCACTTATTAAATTTAACACATAATCACCTAATAAAATATCTACTGATTTTGCTATGTTCTGACCTGATGCATTACCGATCTGTTTTCTTTCTGTCTCTAAAATCATTGTGTCTTTAGCACCACCGATAACTTTTGCTTCACTACCGATTATTGATTTAGATATTGAACCCGAGAAATTTTCTTCTATCCCACCTTTGTAGTTTATTCTTCGTTTGCCTTTTATTGTTATTGTTTCGTCACTGCTATATTCCCTTGTTATCGGGCCATCAACAATTTCATTTAATCCTTGTTTAAGGTAGACTGTTTTAGTTCTGTAGTTTGTTTCTTCAATATCTCCTTCTACTACAATATAAACTTTATTGTTATAATGAAGGACAACATCGCCAATTACAACACTGTGAAGTTTACCGATAACTTTTTCTGTTAAACTTCCATCACGTTTTATCTCTTTATATGTTCCGCTTTTATGATAAATATGTATTCGTTCTTGTCCTGGTGTATCATCTATCTCAATAATATGGCCTGATTTTGTTTTCATCACTTTGTTATATGGATACTTAGCAGCAAAAGCAGAAGGTGGCTCATTGAATATCTTACCTGAGCCCGTTTCTGCCTGGTCTAATTCTTTAGGTATCCTGGTTGATTCATCTGGAATACCTTTTGCTAACTCAGGTATTTCTGATTTACCACCTGGCTCTGACCAGTAAACACCGGACCATATCGGTTTGTTTACATCACCTGATTCAAATTCTATCCAGACATTCATACCGATTTCTGGTACCCAGATACTGCCAGTATCTTTGATTCCGCCATAAGGAGAAACACATGGCCAGGCCCAGTCAGTAGGTTCAGAGACAAAACCCACTTCCTCAACCAATGCTTTTATCCTGCCGAGTTTTTTAGGATCGTTATTATCAAAAACCTGACCTGCATATTTACCGTAAAATATTTTTTTCATAATTTTTATTTGATTTTTGTTTTAATATTTTGTATATTATATTTAGCAAGAAGTTAAAAACATGGCAAAAACAACAGTTACAGCAGTTTATGAAAATGGTATCTTCAGGCCACTTGAAAAAGTTAAATTGCCTGAGCACAAAAAGATTCAATTGATGATATTTCCTGCAGAAGAAGAAATACCACAATTGGTTAAATCTCAAAAGAAGGCACTTAAAAAATATTGTGGCATCATAAAAAGTGGACGAACTGACGTTAGTAGAAATCATGACAAATACCTCTACGGAAAATAATTAAAGGAGCGTGATAAAAATGAAACATCTTTCTTATATTCAACTTCAAGAAAAATATGGTGGTAAATTCATTGCAACTCTCAAAGGCAAAGTTGTTGCCTCCGAAAAAACTACAGATAAATTGTTCAAACAAGTCAAAGAAAAACTTGGTGATAAAAATTTGACCATTGAATACATCGAACCAAAAGGAAGAATCTGTGTCTATTGAATTCCCTTTAAAAGAAAAACTTACAACTTTAGGTAAAGTCATTGACCCAAAAATAACTGTTGAACTTGAAACAAAGTATGGATATATTCCGGTCTCTTTTATTCTTGATTCAGGCGCTGATTGTTCTATGCTCCCAAAATCAATGGCAAAGGCGATTGGTATTGATTTAAAAAGTTGTCCCAGTGAACGCTCATATGGGATTGAGGGGAAAGGAGTAAAAGTATATATCAGCAGTATCAAGATAAAAATCCGAGATATCACATCAAAGGTCAGATGTTTCTTTTCTGAAAATGAACAAACTCCATTCATTTTAGGACGAATAGATTTCTTCAGAAAATTTAATGTAAATTTTGATAATAAAAACAAGAAAATTATTTTGATTCCTATCAAATAAATACACCTCATACAAAATCGCATTTTTGTCACCTATATTATTTCAGCGACTGAAAGTATTTTGCTTTTTTTTATCTGATTATCTTTTTCTCGGTCAGGAAAACGAGTTCCAGCAGAACTGGAATACACAGGACTCAAAGGTTCACCCTGTCTCAAGTTGCCGGTAACAGTACTTCCTACATCCATAAGAACAGTATATCCATTCCTGATCATATGTCTTGCCATTTTTACATAATATTTCCCACTGAAATTCTTTAATCCATCAAACTCTATTATTCGTTTTGCTTTGATTTTAGGTAAACCAATAGATTTTGCTTCTGCTTCAATGAACCATTGAGAAACCATCCCGGCTGATTTTGTCTGCTCTTCAAGTTCTTCTGCATCCATCAGATGACCGCTATTTAAGAGATATCCTTTTGCCTGTTCTTGTTTACTTTTGGCTATCTCATAGGACCTTCTTACATCCCTGTCAGATTGAGCTTTTGTAAATTCATCGGGTTCGTTTTCACTGGATACATCCACAACTGTTTTTTTGAACTTATCTCTGCAGGTGCTGATAACTTCTAAGGCACGCAGGAAAAGTTGTTCTTTAACTTCAAAACTCAACAGGCTACTTTGCTCACCACCATAAGTAAGTTTAATTCCTGAATCTTCATTTCTTACAGGATGAAAATGTAAAGTTCCATTCTCCACATAAACCAAAAATCCATGTAATCCTGCTCGTCTATGTAATAATGCAATATCCGATTCATTCATCTGTGATATCTGGTCATACCGTTTTTTAGTAGGTTCAATATCTGTCTTTAATCCATACTCTTTTGCTATTTTCTCTGCTAATTCAGAATCAGTGATGTTTCTGAATACTCTTCTTTTTTCAGAATAGGCAAGCGATATCTCTTCACCTTTGCCTGATAGAATTATTTTAGGTGTACCTTGTTCAGGGAAAACAAACTTTGGTTCATCTAAATAAAAACATCCTTTATATTCTAATTCTTCCGGATATCCAAGAAATATTTCCATTTTTGATTTTTCTAAAAACATAAGGTCATTGGTAAATTTCAGGTCCTTATTGACTATCACCACTTTAGATATATCTGCTAATGTATCATGTTCCTCAGTCATTACTGATTCAACAATAAAGTTGTAACCGAACTTTTCTAAATCCACTCCTTCAATTTTTATCCTATAAACAGGTTGACTGCGATCTATCATTATGAGATCCTTCACTCTGTTCAGGATGACACTTTGTGTCATCTCTTAGCAAATTCTTCAATACTGGGTATAATCAGTTTCTGACCACGCTTTAATGTCCAAGGATAATCTAATTCATTTATATCTGCAATCAGCCACCAGAGTCGTGCTTTACCACCAAACTTATAAGCAAGTAAATCTAACTCATCTCCTTCCTGAACTTCATAAATAATAAAGTTCTCACCAATATCTTCCCTTTTGACAAACTGTCTCTGATGAAGGACTGTTACTATTTTTTCATCCTTTAGTTTTATTGCTGAATAAGGAACTCCTTTATATCTTGAACCTGGAAAAATCATAAATTTATTCTCATAAGGGTGCGTCTATATATTCAATCAGTGTTATATCTGCTGTTGCCCTTAATGCTTCTTTTGTCTTCGGGTCAAACACTGTCCTTACCACATTCATACTTGTTAAAATACATCTGAATGGTGGTAACTGTCCCCAGATAAAATAAAGTCTGGGGGGAACTTTACCGCCAGTTGAGGTTGACTGTACAACAGGTGATTTAACTTCTCTGAGCCATTTAATTGATTCTTCGACTGTCTTCTGATAAGGGTCGTTTCTTTTTCTACCAAAAGTATTAAAGAATAACTGGAATGATACTGTCCTGTCACCACCGCGAGTGTATTGTTTAATTGGTCTTGCTAAACCTTTTGTTTCACCGTCAGAATATTCAGCAGTTTCAGCATCACTGAATTCGGGCGGATTGTAATGAAAAATAAGAAAATCACTTAAGTTATCTTCTCTAACTAATAAAGCACGGTTACTGCTTGCTCCTAAACATGTTAAGAATTTCCGTTTTTTAGTTGTCTCAACAGTTAATTGTTTTGGTCTAACAGGTTCCGGTGATATACCCGCTTCATTTAATATCTGTGCTTTTCGTTCTTCGTAAGATATGGGCATTTATATTGTTCCTCTTACTAATCTTACCGGTGCAACAAAACTGCGTATATTTTCTTCCTCTTCAAATTCACGAACTATTTTTGCTATCTGGTAGCCATCAATCTCTACCGGTATAGTAACCATAAACTTAATTATCTTTACTCCTTCATCTGCCAGTTCTCTGATTTTTCTCTGGACAGGTTTTTCAACTGCTTCCTGGAACCGTGGTGAAGTTAAAGGTAAAACTGCCTCTGGGCCTGCTTCACCTATTATTGCTGGAGTTGCTTTGACTACTATTGCACCTTCTGCTAATGGTTTTAAGTTCTGCAGGACCTGTGGTAATAACACTTTCGGGACTTGTTTAGTTAAATCAACTAAAGTATTCCAGACAAATTTTATTGGTGTCATAACAATATCTTTTATTTTTTCAAAAACAGAAGAAACTACCGAGATAACATTCTTGAATACATTCACAATTCCTTTACCAATTTCTATCCATGGTTGTACTCCGTACTGATACAGAAATTTACCAACTGTTTTTGTAAGTGCAACTACCTCATTAAAAGCAAATTGTACGCTCTTAACAAACATTTTCCAGACAGGGATTAGTGTTTTTATTAAACCTTGAAAAACTGATATTATTCCTTCGCCTATTTTTGTAGAGAGTAAAACTAATATCTTAAAAAGGTTAACTATTTCCTGACTGAATATCTTTAATGTCACTCCTACAATTTTTATTGCTAATCCTAAAATACCGGTCCATTTGATAAATTTTATTATTACACCGATGACTGCATACACTGGTAGAACTAAGAGAATAAACCACCATTTAGCTGCTGTTTTTAAGATGTTAAAAATTCCTTTGAATGCATCTGAGATTCCACTGACTAATATCTGCATGTTATCAACAATCCAGGAATATATATTTGTTAGATTTTTACCTAAATGTTTAAAGCATTCAATAATACCAGAAATTATGTTCGGGACTATTTTTCCGAATAACTTAAATGGATCTGCTAAAGATGAAATTACTTCTCTGACTCCAGGTGTAATTTTATTCCATAATCCTAACATTTGAAGTAGTTTAATAAACCCCTGAATTAATAACTGCTGCGGAAGAAACAGAAATTTTATTAAAGCCTGGCCAAGACTGATTGCAATATTTTTAAGTACTAAAAGAACAGGCCAGACAGCTGTAACTACTTTATTCCATAAACCAAGTTTTACAAGTAAGAAAATAATTGCACCAACCAATGCACCAATAGCAACAATTACAATTCCAATAGGGTTAGCAGTTAAAGCAACATTGAGTAACCACTGGGCGGCAGTCCAGAGTTTTGTAGCAACAGCGACAATGAACATTCCTGTTTTCATTATTGCTAATTGAATATTTAAAGCAGTAAATCTTGCCAGTGATAAAACCAATGCTTTTAAGCCACCATACTGGGCAATGGTTAACCATTCACAGGCAATAGCACTCTGCGTAAGACCAATCTTTAATATACCGAGTGTAGCCACCAGAGTGGTTATTGCTCCACCGACAAATAATATTACACCTGTTAATGCAGTCAGGACAGTAGCACCTACTAAAACAGGTTTGGGTAAATGAAATATAAAGGTAAGAAATTTAATACCCCAGTCAACCACCTGTTTAATTGCAGGAATTAATGCCATACCAATAATTATCCATAGATTTTTTATACTGCCCCATAAAGTTGCTAATTTATCATCCAGACTTCTTGTCATTTTTTCATATAATTCACCTAAAACAGTTCCTTGAGAAAATGCAACAGATGATTCTTTTAAATTCCTTGCGAGTGCTTCGGTCTGCTTGCTTAATCCAAACACTACTGAACCAACCCGGACACCTTCAAAACCTAATTTTTCCATCCGCTCAATAATCTCTTCTTTTTTCATTTCACCGAACGCAGCAAAGAAAAGTTGTAATGCTTTAGCTGGTGCTTTACCAAATAGTTCTTTAAACTTCGGTGCTGATAGACCAACAATCTCTGCAAATGCTTCTGTCTTTTCTGCCATGGTTGCTATTATCCGCATCATCGCCGTTCCACCTAATTCTACCATTATACCTGCATCACGCATCGTAGCAGAAAACGCTGCTGCCTCATCCATTGTTATTCCCATAGCATTTGCTAACCCACCGAACCGTAAACTCATATCAACTATTTCACCTGCTGTTGCTGTTGAGATATTAGCCATCTTAACTAATGCTGAACCTATCTTTTCACTTTCTTTGATACTTAAACCAAAGATTTTTGCCAGTCGTGCAAATGCTTCTGTTGCCTGTTCTTCTGTTAATTCACTTGTTCTTGCCATGCGAGCTGCATTAAATGCTAATGCTTTAACCCCTTCTATACCTTCCTCTACGCCTATACCTAACTGGCCGGCTAAAATTGATACTTTACCTAACTCTTCAGCAGATAATGGTAAGTTAGCAGAGAGGATAATTAACTCTCTTGATAGTTGTTGTATCTGTTCATCAGTAAAACCTGTTGTTCTCTGCACATTAAACATTATGTCTTCAAAAGTAGCAGCAGTTTTTATTCCAATACCTAATCCTGCAAGGATACCTCCACCTGCAACCATTGCTGCTGCACCTACTTTAAATGCAGTGGTCAACTTCTGAACCCGAGTAGCACTTCTTCCAGCAGCTTCTTCTAAGGCAGTTAATTTAGCTGCTGCTGTTCCTACTTTTGCTGATAGCCTGTCTTTAAAACTTAAAATTACACCTAATCCTAAAACCCGAGAAAAATCAGCCACTCTGTCACACTCCTATTTCCTTCTTTTTGGTATATTTGTCTTTACTGCACGAGATATTTTCTCATGATACTCTGCACAATATTTATACCACTGTTTTCTTTCATCTTCTGGCATATCAAGTATTTCATTGTAAGACCAACCTAAAGTTAATGCTATTGTGAATATTTCTTCATCTATCTGCCCCGACGTGTCGGGGAGAATAAAAAATCCACGCCGGATACCTCCACTCTTATGTTCTGTCTGCAACTGAAACATTCTATTGTTGGTTTTATATCAGGTCCCGGTTGTCGGGAAATAAATCCATCTGTTAAAGCATCCAGGATACCTACTTCCATATCATCCAAAAAATTAGACGGAAATGTTGTCTGTCCATTGAACTCTTTTAAACACCTTAATAGCATTTTCTGTCCTGCTTCTACAGGGTTAGATCTGATTAATGGAAATATTATTTCTTCATCATAGCCCTGTGGATAACGTAATACTGCATTGGCATTATATTCAGGTAAATCAATTGTCATTATTCTTTCGTAGTTTCCTTCTCTGTAGAATTCTTCTTTTTCTAATGGTTTAACTTCAATTTCATCAATATTAAAATCAAACTCGTTTTTTTCATTACAGTTCGGACAGGTTAGATTTAATAGAATACTGTTACCGATAGATATTTTACGCAGTTGAAGTATAAGGTAGGTACGGTCAGCAGAAAGCATTTCTCGGATAAGTTTTGTTTTATGTTCACGATTTGACAGGTCTAAATCACCGAGGGTCTTTATACAATTGGTAAGTAAGGTTGTGATGACACGTCCACCATTACGCATTACATCTTGGCTGGCGATTTCTTTTCTGTCCCTGCCAGTCATTTTACTTAAAGTTACTTCACGATGCAGGTTGCCTTTTTCATCATAAATTCCACAGGATAAATAAAGAACAGGTATTTTTTCTTTTTGTTTTTCTATTGTTGAGATTTCTTTGTTTTTAGTTAATTCTTCGTCCATCTTTGTCCTCCTTCGGGTTTTAAACTAAATATCTTTTCTTTGTCCCGATATTTGCAATCGGGATTATTTTCTTGATTCTTGTATATTCAATGCTTTTAATCCTTCATGAGCAAGAACCAATGTTTCTATCCATACATCAGATGATGTGGCATCTAAGTCACCGTGTTCAAGCCTTGTTGCCCAGGCATCTCTCACTTCCCAGGATTTTACAGGTACATTTTGATAATCTCTTAATTCAATAATTAAGTTCCTGCGAAATTCACGATCAGGTAATCCACCACCACGGTCAACTTCATAAACTTCATTCCGCCAGATCTGGAAATCATCAATTGTACTTTTACCACGTGAAAGTGTAATATCTTCAAAAGTGGTAAGTCCGGGAAGTTTATGCATATGACCGGCAGAATCACCTTCACGATATTCAACTACTTCTGTCTCTGTGTTCAAGCCAGAAACAGTAGTAAATCCTGCGGATTCAAATCTACGAGGGACATCTATTACACGGAACTTAAACCCACGAAAAGGATCAACTCTTCTTCCTTCAATAATTTTTACACTCACTTTAAACCACCTCCTATGGAATTTATGTTTTAGCCAAGTTCTTCTACTAATCTGCCACCATCAAAACCAGTAACATAAAAGATTACAAACTCAGCAGTTCCTGTTATATTGACTCCTACCTGGCAGATAACTTTGCCTAACCTGACTGATGAGGATGGATTGCTTTCAGCATCGCATTTGACGAAAAATGCTCTTGATTTATCATCCCTTGGTTGCAATGCACCTGAGCGCCAAACATCAGTCAAGAATGCTGAAACAGATATTTCAATATTTCGCCATAAGTCTTCATCATTAGGTTCAAAATTGATAAATAAAGAATTATCTTTGATTGTCTCTTCAATAAATATAAGCGTCCTGCGGGTATGGACATAGTGTCTGCCATCTTTAACTGTCCATAATGTCCGTTCGCCGAAGACTCGTATTCCTCTGCCAGAAAAAGGTCTGATGACATTTACACCTATCGGGTTGAGTATATCCTGTGCTGCATCATAATCAATGTTCTTACCATCAGTTATTAATCCTAATGCACCTCTGATTCTTTCATTAGCAGGTGCTTTATGAACACCTCTGCGGATTGCAACATCAGCATATATTCCCTGGACAGCACCACTTGGAGGAATATTCAATTGGACATTATCTGAAGTAGGATCGTTGATAACAATCCATGGCCAGTAAAGTGCAGCATAACTTGAGTCAATATTTAGTATTCGGCTTCGGTATTCTTCTGCTTCAAGAACTGTATCTACTTCAAGTGGTGTTTCAGTGATATACATACAGTTTTTTCTGTTCTCACAATAAGTAATTCCGTTTGTCTGAACTGTTAGAGAAGTCACTCCTGGAGTTGAAATCATATTGACTTCTTTTATTCCATCAAATAAGTAAATCCCTGATTTAGGTTCACTCTGCTTACCGATATACTCATCATCAGTAGGTGCTGAACCATCCAATCCATCTCTCAGATATACCTGTAAGACTGGAGAAGGAATCTTTTTAGGTAATTCACCTGTTGTGCTTTTTTCATCAGTAGCAATGACAAATTCAGATAGATTACCTCTACCTGCAAGTCGTTTTTCTACATAGTCAGTTTCATTGCTCGGTTCTAAAGAAAGGAATTCGTGTGTTTCTACTAATATACCTTCATCATATACTTTGATGTTGAATTCCTGACTTACAACAATAGCATTCTGATTAATTGTTGCAGGTATATTTACAGGGTCAAAAAATACTGTATTCCCGGAAATACCTTTAACTAAAACACTTGTTCCTGTTGTGCCATCATCAATATAGAGGACCGAACCGATACGGATATTTTTTGAAGACCTGAGTTCTGCTTGTTTTGCTCCATTGAGTAATTCTTTTACTAAAGAAGTATTTGCCTTATGAGTAGTTGATGTTCTCATTTTTGCACCGGCTGATATAGGTGTGACTAAATCTACTGCACGGAAAGTAATTGTTCTTGTTGAAGTGTTAACAGAAACTACATAAACTTGAACTGAATTTGCTCCGTCAGTAATATCAAGTAAATCACCAACTTCTATACCACGTACTGAAGATAAAACTACTGAGGTTGCACCTCCTGCTAATTCTCCCTCTGTAGTAGTTTCTACTTTCAAAGTATCAACTGATATTCTATTACCCCAGTCACCAGCATTTGCTGCTGTTATTCTTAAGGTGTTTTTTCCAGCGTAGTCATTTAAAATATGAAATGACTGTGCTGCACCCTGGCCTGCTACTCTGGCAATAAAACATCGCGTGCCACCATTATCAAAAAATGCTCTTACTGCATATGCAAGGTAATTACCTTTATAGAAGCCACCATATTTTCTGACAAACTCTGTAAAACTTGAAACAAACCCTGCCGATTGTGTTGGACCTTTCTTTGCTACTCCTATAAAACCACCTGTTGAAACTCCTACACCTTCAAATGCAGGTGGTACTTCAAATTTTTCTATTACATATACACCCGGATGTAATGTTTCTACCATAGTTTACTCGCCTCCTTTTGAATTCCTTTAAATCTGCTGAACATTTAGTTCTAATTCCTGTGCAAGTTCTTTTTCTTCATACTTACCAAGCCAGTATCTTCCACAGAGAATAAAATTTATTTGTTTAACCGATAAGCCAATAGTCGGTCTATCAGAATCAGTAAATGGTGATAGGTCATAAACTTCAAGTTCTTCACCACTTGCTTCTGATACAAGTTTCATATCTTTTATGTTGAATATTCTTTGTAACTCCTGGACCATTTTCAGACTTTCTAACTCAGATTCTGATATACAGGAGATTATTATCTGTGCATCATACCATACCGGCTGCTGTCTTGTCCGTGCTATGAAATTTGTTTGACTGCGTTCTGTTTTTCTATCAAAATTGCGTAAACTTAAGTTCTCGGTTACAGACGGTACCTCCACTAATATTGAAGGTAACCTCGCTACCTGAAAATCTTCATCCGCTGATAGAAATACAGGAACTGTACCTCTGTAACAAACTTCAATGATGCTGTTAGCAGATTGTATTGAACTCAAGTTTATACGGTTCTCAATTATTGGTTCTCCATTCTGGTCTTTACCAGTTTCTATTTGCTCTAATGAACTGAATATATTGACCAACCTGTTAGGATCCGCGGTAAGGTTATACACACCTGTTATATCTCTCACTTGAAAATTTGTATTTAAAACTATTAAAGCAGTATCTATTGGAATGACCATTGCACTGGTAAGTTTTGGACTGAAATTGTTTTCTAAATAATGTTTTAATGTGCGTTTTATATCTTCAAACCAGTCATAGTCTAATTCGTAATGCAGTGCAATTATTTTTAGTTCAGGTGAATTCAGGAAATCTGTTGATGGAGAAAGTTTCATTTTTAGTTTAATCTGTCTTTCTGCAGTCAAAGGAAAAGAAGAAATATTTTTGTCTATTTCTTCTGCTGTATTAAAATCCAATACAGTTTCTATCCAACTTGCTCCGTTCCAATAAAACCATTTTTTACCATTGTCATTGGATAACTGATACATTATATTTCCACCGTTATATTCGCAATATTCTTCAAAAGCAAACAACTCAGTTAAACCACCTGCTTGAAAATTCGGACAAATAATTTCAGCAGGTCCTTGAAATTTGCCATCCCATGCAAACCTTCCATTTCCATCTGTTCTTTTTAACTTTATTATCGGAGGAACAAAAGCAATTTTCACATCATCAAATTCAAATTGTTTTTTATCTAAAAACATAATCTCTTTTGTTGGCATTTTTAATATCCTTTGAGATCCTTCATTTCATTCAGGATGAAACTATCGTATCAGTTTATCCATCATATTTTTTGCTGCCTGATAATTAAATTCCGCAAGAGTAGGAACTGATTCTTCAAAGCCGGGTTCAATAAATGGTCGTTTGGGAATTACTACTGTTCTGCCATTCTGACGAATTATTGCACCTTTTTCTTGTGTGGTAGCATAAACATGAATCTGAGTTGTTTTTCCATTACCCGCTTGTTTGCCTTTAGGAATACCTACCTCAGCAGTTAATTTAGTTGGAAATATTGCTATTATTGACCTGATCATCTCACCTGTATCAATCAGTTTCTTTGTCTTAGGTGCTTTCTTGCGTAGAGTAATCTCACTCAACGGTGGCCATTCTGACCGCTGACGGACAATACCCATCCTGATATTTCTCAAGACCAATAATGCACCCCTTCTTATTGCATTAGAAAATTCTTGTATTGCCGTATTCTGAATTTTGTTTCTGTTAAGGAAATTCTTTAATCTATTCCAATCACCATATTTCCAAGTCATGTCAGTCCTTCCTGTGTATGTTGAAAATAAACAAAAACTAAATGTGCTATACCTCGCAAATGTGCTTGAGGTCTAATTTCAATAATTTTATAGTCCACAGGTCTTCCCGCTATCTCTACTATCCTGTCACCTCGTTTGGGTTTGTCAGATAAACTATCAAAAGTGTCTGACTTAAAAACCAGATGACCATTTGATTCAGGAACTTCTCCTGTTGATGTCCTTGTCCGCTGTTCTGTCCTTCGGTAATCTACCTGCGCTGATGCTTCTAAAGGTATATTTCTGCCCTGATTTGAACCGTACACTTTAGCACCTTTAGGTTCGGAAAAATCTTTATCTAAAACTGGTGTTTGGATATTGGTACTGACTTCTCTTCCTTTGCGTGCTAAAAGTAATAATTTCACTTTTACTAAATTCATCCTCTGAGGTATCATATAAACTCAACAGTTGGTGGTGGACAATAATTACCAAGAATTTCATCAGTAAGAGGATCGCTGGTAATCATCCCAGCTGCCTCCTGAAATATTTCCCAGGAGTAATTATCAACAGTTTCTCGTTTTAAGAGACCGGAAAACTTTTTTTCAGACCATTCAGCAGAGTTAATTTTCTCTTTGTTGTTTATCACAAGTAACATACAAGCTCTTTCAATCAATTTTGGTACAGTACCGTAAGAGATTACTTTTGCTCCTGGTTCAATTTTTAGAGTTACTCTAACAGAATCAAATTTAAGTTTTCTTGATTGTACATCAATCTCATTTATAATGATTCTTATGCCGTGATTTTTAGTATCAATAAAATCTACGATATCACGAACATTAAATCCTTCAACAGAATCTAATATTGCTTCTACGGATCCTGTTATTATTTCACTCTGTAATAAAGCGGATTGCTCTTTTTGATTCTCTAACCAGCCGAATACTCCTTCTATTTCTATGTTCAATCTTCCTTCCGGAAAATGTCCTTCTAACAATCTTATTCTACGCCAATCTATTTGATATTTCTCCGGCTCAATTACTTCATCAGAAACACAGAGCCGTTTAACTTTTATTATCGGAATTAGGTTTCTTAAAAAGATACTTGATGTATTGTTTCCATCTAAACTTACAGTATCTTCTACAGGCGTAAACCACTGGTCAGTAAGGCTGTTAATGTACAGAGACATAAGTTCAATTATGTCCCTGGCTCGCTGATCATCAAGTTCTTGAACACTTATTCCTTCATTCCGAAGTCTGGAAATAGTTGTATATTCAAAAGGAAATTTCATACTTCAATATCCTCAGTATGAACCCTGAACAAAGTTGAGGGGTTCATTTTTTAGATTTCTTTTTTGAATTCTCTTTTATTGATTTATCTTTTCCTTTATCCATAATAACCCGTACTGATGCATGACTCAGAGGTTGTATCTGTTCACTATCAGTCTCTGTGGTTATAGGTTCACCAGTAGATGTCGTCTCAATTAGGTTAGTATCGCTACGGAATAAACTTATATCCTGTTCTAATCTGACTGCTACTGGTTCGTTAAGTTTAAAAAGATAAACCTGACCTAAACTGCCTTGACGTTGATAAGATAAGGCTTTCTTAGACTTAAAATAAGCAACTGCTTGAGCCATGATAGACCTCCTCAATAGATAGTTTTTCTTTGTCCCGATGTTTCAATCGGGATCATTTTTCAAATATGATTTTATCTAACTCAGGTAAAGTAATCTCTAATTTGGCTTTGGTATTTAATTCATTTACTGCCTGATATATTTTTTGCTGGTTTTCTACAATTGCTTGTAGTATCTCTTTCAAACCAACTTCTCCAGGACAGTAAATACCGGCACCAGCTTCACCGAAATTAGATTTCACTCGTATCTCAGCCATATGACATAGCACCTCCTCAACGGACTTAATAAAAATAGTTTTTCTTTGGTTACCTGCCTGTCGTTGCTAACGACTTTCTTTTCACTACGAAAAGAAAGTGACTAGAATGTTCTTACACGAATATTAACAGCTTTCACCAAAGCATTCTTATTCTCTATCTGTCCATCAACACGGTTATAAACAACTGTCTCTATACGGTCATTTTCCTGGACAAATTTGGAATATACCCTTGTACCTCTGTATATTGCCCAGACAAAATTCTTTGGATTAGATAACCAGATAAAAGAACCTTCTTTAACTGTATTTGCTCCACCTTCTGCACCACCAACATATACTCCTACAGTGAATCCCAGAGTAGTATTTACTGTGCCATCTTTAATATCAATCTCTGAAGTTGCACCGGTGGTTGGACTCTGTAAGAATACTTTACCTTCACCGTCGTCACTTGCTACACCGGTTAGTTTAGCGTCACTACCATTTATAAGCCCGGCAATCTGGAATGCTTCAAAAGTACCCTGTGGAAGTTCAACTCTCACTGGACCGGTATTATCCACTTCAATGTTGAGGATATCATTCACACCTTTACGAATCTGGAACGGACCTGTTCTTTTACCTAAGTGATATGCACGGGTAGCGGTACCAACTTTAAGATCTTTATCATCTGGAATCAAAGGCACCTCAACTATTGGAATACCGAAAGGAGCAGGTGCTTTACCGGCAAGCGATTCATCACCTGTTGCTGATGCTCTGTCAGCATTCAAATCCATCCAGTCTACATGCACACCTTTAGATAGAAACCATTTCAGAGTGGGGTCGTTACGATACTGGTTTGGCATCTGGCGCAGCATCGCAGCAAAGACTCGTTTTGAAATATAGTTCCCTTCAACATCAACAATATGGGCATCATCAGTTAATTTGTCCCAGCCATCATTTGCACGAAGTAATGCACTTATAGGTGTCCCGTCATCGGTTAAGTTCACATTACCATTTATAGCCAAATTCTCTAAGTCAGTAGAAATCTGCTGCATCATTGCTTCCATAACCTGTTGTTCTAATTTTTCTCTGGCAATATTTTCATCCAGTGCTTCTGTTGTTATGTGCCATTCGGATTTTACCTTTTCAGTCTCTATCTTTATCTGGTTAAAAACAGGTTTACCTGTTGGTCCTGTGGCAACATTCTCTTCTGCTTTACGAGTAACCGGTTCACCAATATGCAGTTTATCAATATCCTTTTTAGGTACAGTTAAATGCTCCTGTCTTACTAATGGAATCATTTTAGAATACTGTCGGACAAGTTTAATAAACTCAGTTTGCTGTTCCGGGTTTAATAACCCACCATTCAGGAAATCAGACGATTCAACTGTTTTCCTTATTAATTCATCGTTTCTACTCATTTGTTTTAACACCTCCTGTATTGTGTTTTTTTCTACTTCTCATAAAGTGGACGGATAACACCTTTCCAGACTGAACCTTTTTCCGCCTCACCTTCTTCATCTTCCTGACCTTTGATTACCTGACTTTTACCTGCTACATTTTCTAAATTCTCAATTCGTTTAAGCAGGTTCTTGGTCAGATTCTCAAAAGTATTCACAAACTTTTCTTCTATATCTTTACTGACTTTACTTGAATCTTCTTTGGGTTCATCTTTGGTCTCTGATTTGAGCTCATCTTTCTTTATTACTTCCTGTTTTTCAGCTTGGTTTGTCTTCGTTTCACCTGTTAATTCAGCAATTAAGCTCTGAAGTGTCTCTGCTAATTTTTTCAGTTCAGCTAACCGTTTGGCAGAAATTTTTCTACCTATTTTTTCTATTTTCTCTTCAGATAGGTTTTCTGATTTTGTCGTTCTGTTAGACGGTTTAGGATACGGGTAGGGATACGGATAGGGGTATCTTTCACCTGTGAGGTTTCTCAAGATAGATCTGATTTCCTCTAACATTGTTTTAGTATCCGGGTCTTCTTCATCTTCTATCCACTCATCCAAAAGCGATATTAATTCCCTGAGTCGTGCTTGAGGAACAAATGGTCTTGCATACGGATACGGGTAAGGATATGGATATCCTTTATATTTACAGAACTCTACCCATACATCCCAAACCAGTTCATTAGCTGTTGTGCCTGAGGCAGATTTGCCTTTACAATACTCTGACCATTCCTGCCATAATTTTTCTGGTGCAGGGAATCCTTTTATTTCTTCTGACTCGGCAGATGACTTTTTATTTTCCTGTTTATCTACCTTAGTGGATTCAACTTTTGTTTCATCGGTATTTTCCAGATCCGGCTCATCAACTGCTTCTATAAGCTCTTCTTCATCTTCAGGAACATTCCCATCCTGTTTTTCTTCTTGTGAACCCAGCTCCTGTATATAGGGGCTGGGTGAATCTACTTGATCAGTTTGATTCTTATTTGCTAACTCTTCCAATTCTTTTTCATTCATGGTTTCTAATTCACCTCCGTTTTTTTCAAACTCATCGAGTGCTTTCTCGATGTACCATCTCAACGTCCTGGCTTTAGCATTTGCTGGTACTGCTACTATGGACGCTTCTACTAATTTCATCCGCAGGATAAATTTGACAAATTTTTGTAGTTTCTCTATCCATGTTTTTTTAGCCTCTAATACTTTACCTCGGATACTGAATTTATTCAGTACTCCTTCTTTGATTTTCTGCCAGATGTCAGGTACTGTTTTTGAAATAAATACTTTTAACCATAAACCATCTTCTACGGATTCCGAACGAATAACCTTACCTATTGCTTCATCTTCATTGTGGTTATGTAATACAGTAGAATATTCTTCAAGGTCTTTTGCGGATAGTTCTAATGCTCTCTGGGTAATAATATCTCCCTGCAAATCTAAATCACTCGTTGCACAGAGTCCTTCTACTATCCAATTACCTTCTTCCTCATATGTTTTTGTTATGTCAAAATTGTACTGGAAATTGATTCCTTTGATGTCCATAATTCTGTTCCTGCCTCCTTCTGTATAGCACTGACGAAGTAACCTTTCCCTTTTATTTCAGGTGCTGCCTGAGTTCGTTCAATGAGCCAGTTATCATTCTTTTTTTCAAGTAACCATAACCCGCGTAGTTTTTTACCTTTGAATTGAACCTTCTTTAAATCATAGCGGTCAATCAGAACTATACACTTACCCTCATCCAATTTGACTACAAAACTTGCTGTATCTTTTGTTGGATTAAGTAAACTACCCGGTGGGAAATATTCAGGTTTATCTTCCGTGCCACCAACTTCAAGAACTTTTTTATCCTTGTCTTCTTTGTAATAACCAACAGTTTGGTTTGCATCAATTATATTGTGATCCATTACCCAGTGCATCAAGTATGGTTTATCTGTATCTATTCTCAGGTCATAATGACTATAAGTTGCACCTGCACGGACAGGTTTTTGTCCCCGTTTAGTAAAATAATGGTATTGCAATACAAATCTTGCATCCTGTAATGTTTTTGTAAGTTTTCCAAAATCTATTTTCAATTCTCCTGTCTTTATTGCAGAAACCAATTTATCTCTTATTGCACGACGGTTCTTTTCATCTTCTAATAACCAGTATCTGTATTCTTTTGGTATCTCTTCACGAATACTTTTAGGCAATGCAGAAATTCCTTGTGGTGAAACCCATAACTCTTCTACTGCCCTATCTGATAGGACATATGGTGTCTGGTCAATAGGTTTTATTAAAAACCACGCTGCTTCTTCACGAAATTCTGTTTCACTTACAGGTAAAGGTTTAATCTCTTGCTTGATGGTCTCCATAATTCTTAAATCCCAATCTTTATCTTCAGGATTTAAATCAACGCTGGTGAAAGCTTGTTTTATTGCGTCATAAATTTTTTGTGATTCTATTGATTTAATAAATTTTTCTTTTCCGGTAATTGCAGATGTGCGTAGCTGTCTGAAAAAAATACGGTATCTAAATCCACCTTGGTTGCGAGATGACTTAGGGAAATATTCTGCTAACCAGGGTTTCAATGCACCTACTTCAATTGTGCCTTTATCTACAATACGAAACACGCCTGGAAATTTTTTGGTTGCACCAACACTTCCTGTTGGAGCTACTCCTTCTACTTCTAACCAAGCGAAGGGTTCCGGACTTTTCCTTTGACAAGCAAGTTCAACATCAACTAATTTTTCTGCACCTTTCTTTTTGCGTTTCTTAAATTCACCTGTATCCCAGTTTATTTTAGAGTAATCATCAAATTTAAGTTCCTTTGCTTGTGATAAAGTTGTTATAGGCTCTTTTATTGTTCCTTTGATTAAAGAATCTATTGTCCAACCTAATAGTAACTCATTTTTGATAATCTCATACCTGAAGTCGTTGTGCATAGAGGATCCACGCCAGTGTTCTTGTACAACATATCTATAAGTTTCATCTTCTGGTGGATAACGTAAATATGGATCTTGTTGTTTAATCAAAATGGCACTTTTACCTGAAATAAGGTTCTGTCTTTGGTGAGTACTTCTACCTGTTACATTTGATTGCTGTTCGTAAGATAACCTTCGGACAGTAACTTTATTTTTATGTCTTTTTAATTCACTTAGCCATGGTATACGAGAATTCCTTTCTGTTGATAGGAATAAATATTTTGAATGTTTACACAGTTTTTCTAATAAGATTTTCAAGTTCTCAGGTGACAACTCTTCTGCATCAGGTTTCCATTCTTTCTGAAGTAATAAAGAATTGATTACTTTATACCAGGCGAAATATTTTATCGGACCACGACCTTTAGGGAAATAAGGTGGGTCAAAATATATAATATCTGTATCAGGCATTCTCATTTTAAGTGCATCTTCACTGGTTATTTTTCCTTTACCACCAATCTGTTCTATGTAACTGTTTATCTCTTTAATAGAATTGTTTAAGGTTACTTTCAGGTTTGGAGTTCTACCACGAGCATATTCAACACACAACCAGGAAGGGACATCACCAAACAATGCTCCTAAAAACCTGCATAAGACTGCTCTTACTGACCATAATTTTGCTCCCTGAAATTCTTTTGACTGCAATACAAGACCGTCCAAAATCCTTCTGAAATCTTTAACTTCAGGATACTGTCCTTGCCATTCTGTAGTCAGCCAGCCATCGTGTTTTTTATAAGAAAGTATTTTTTCTGCATCTTCCTCATTGAGTTTTGCTCCTTCAAAGATTCCTTTAGAGAACCAGTAAGGATAAATAGAAATATCATTACCCCAGACTTCATATCCTTGTTTTGCTGCTTCCATGAGTACTGCTGAACAACCACAGGCAGGGTCAAACACTTTCTTTGCATTTTTAGGAAACTTGGAAACAATTAGCTTGGCAAACCTGCGTTTGTTACCTAAATAATTTATCTTGAGAATATCACCATCTGGTTCTCCATCAGTAATTATTTCAGGCGCTAAAGCAAGGTCTTTGGTTTCTGTCTTTTCTTCAAGTAAACCTGCTTCCCTCCCTACTTCAATTATCTGCGAAATCATATCTGGTTCTTGTTGAAATGTTCTTAATTCGTGAAATCGTGGTTCATAAAGATGTATACGAATTTTACCTGTCTCTAAATTGCGATACAAGTTAATGGTATGAAACCGAATAGTAATTACATCACCGATTTCACATTTAACATCAGTGTTATATGATCTGCCTGCTTTAGAGTATTCTTTATCACCAATTTTTACTATTGTCTTAGGGTCAACTAAATCTTCTTTCCTGAATCCCACAGCAAAATCATAATTGAATACAGTTGGAACTTTGGTTTTATTCACACGCCAAATTTTTACATGTGCATCTACATATTTTTTGTACTTTACCACTTCTGTTGTTACACCGTTCAAAGGATAGATTGAATCAGCCAGTTTAATCATTGAACCTTCTGAATATGCAGAGTTAGCAAATTTCTGTAATGATGCTTCTAAGTCCTTTATGTTATCAACATAATCCGCAGGTGCTAAATTGAGTTTTATTTTTGTATCCGGCTCATCTATTACTGATTGTCCAAATTGAATTAAATTGAGGTATTTTAACCGAATTTGCTGTGCTTCATTATGTAAATCACCTTTATTTAGATTGAGTTCTTTATGCTGTATTTCTTTATCATAACAGTAGAGGATATCAAACACATTTACCACGATTTCTGAATCATCCGGCTTATCTTTACTGTGTAAATATCCGGCAATTTTTTCTCGTGGCAGATGTTTATCATTCTCCCAGAGTTCTATTTCACAATCAAGTATAAATTCTTCAGGATGTTCAATATCTAAAACTTCTTTAACTACATTCGGTAGCCGGGCAGTTACATTGGTGCCATCATCAGTTAGAATCAAAACTCTATCTTTAGATTTGTGTATCTGCCCACGAATACCATCGTATTTTTTCTGCAGGATAACAGCAGGTATCTCAGTACCTAATTTTCTTCTTTCAGCAATTTCTTTAAGGTGTGCAATTACATCGCTGACCTTATATTTCTCAGCTAATCTGTAAGCCATAAATGGTGAAAATGCTGATTTTAATGGAATAAAAAACCTGAATAGTTTTATCTTATCTTCCTTTAATGATGCCTTTGCTTGACGCTGTATCTCTGGATTAGTTGTTCGCACTTCTTGTTTGAAAAATAAGAGCTCACCAAGTTGTTCAAGTAATCTTTTCTTGAAATTAATGAGTATATCTTTTATATTCATTTATTTTTTCTCTTCTAAACTCTTAAGTTTATTTTCTGTCCAGTAAATAAGTTCCAATAGTTCTTCTTTTGTAAAATCTTTCAGAATAAATTGTTCTATATCTTCTTTTTGACTATCAGCAGACATACGAATAATTTCTGTATCAGGACAACGTTCAAAAGTTAAGTTATACAAAGGAAGATGATCTGTAAATGGTCCCCAGAACTGATTATAATGGAATTGAAATCTTGACCAGTATTCTTTCGGGAAACTTCTCATTATCCGCCATTCTAATATATGCTTAAATTCTGGCCTTATATCAGGTGAATCATTAACTAATAAGTCAATATCACCTTCTGTACTGCCATTCACTACCAGCCCGCCAACAAGCCAGATATACGGTTTACGGATTAAAAATGTTTTAAAGTATGGTAATATATCTTTCAAATAAATTCGTTCACCAAGTTTTTCACCTGATGGTTCAATAGGAGCATATTGTTTCAAAAAAGGTTTTGTATCCATATCTAATTCATCATCGCGGTCAAAATGTGGTAATTTACGTTTTTTAAGTTCTTGTAAGATTAGTACATGCAAATTGACAAAATCTTCTAAACTCCAGCCCTGATATTTCAATCCCTGTTTTGCTTTATGATAACGATAGTGAAGTATGGCATCATCATACCAGAGTGCTTCTTTGCTCTTTTTACTTAAGTCAGCATCTTTATCTAATTTGTAAACTTCATTATTCAGTTCTTCTTGTGTCTCTGTATTTATTGTCATGGCTTTTTCTTTGCTTATCTTTCTTTTTCTCCTGAAAAAGAAAGTAAGTTATTCCTTCTCTTCCCACCAGTAGTAACCGTTCTGTTCTAACAAATCCTGTAGGGGACCGGTTCTATTTTCAGTAATTTTTATTTTCTTCCACAAGTCATGATGAATATTGTCTCTTTCACCACCATCTACTATTGCATCAATGCCTTTCTTTTGTACTTCGGTTAAAAGTTTTTTAAGTTTCTTATCAGCAGTCTCAAACTTAAACCCTTTTTCATCAATGTCAATTGTCCCAACTGCTTCTAACTTGCCTTTGATTTGTTTGGCAATCATTGCGTATCTCATGTTTTGAACTCCCTTCTGAATATTTTATCTTTGAATGCTTTATATATATCAGGTGCTACTCGTTGTAATTTATTAAATGGACTTTTGTACATATAGATCATTACTGACTCAGCAAAAAATTCGCCTTCATTTCTCATACCATATTCAGAGACAATATCATCTGCACGTTTAATCAACTTCCATTTTGCCTCCCAGGGAAGCCACTGGTCTTCCTTGGGGACTAATTCATTAGCAATCTTTTGTTCTCGTTTAAATTCATCAAGTATATATTTTCTTTTGATATCCCATGAAGCAGGATGTTCGTGGTCAATAAAATGTCCCATCTCATGGTCAAATGTCATCCTTCTATATCCACCGGTCCTGTAGACTAATCCTAACTGATGTTTTTCATTCCAATAAATACCAGAAAAATTATCCGCAGTACCTCGCCAGGGAACACTGTGATCGTCACGATAAAGCGAGATCTTTAAGTTTTTCTCTACTGCTTTTTCTAATACATCCAGTTCAAAATCTTTTAACCAGGGTTTTAACTTTTTCCTGAATTCTTCATTTGAAATAAAATCAATCTTTGTTTCTGCATTTGTCAGAATTGTATCAATTGCATTTTTTTTCCTTTCCGCAACATCTTCCAGTCCTAATTCATCTGCTTTTGTGGTACCTGGTTTTGCTCCGGGTTGTCCGCGTGCCTCCCGTATCCTTTGTTTTACTGTTTCCTGTATCTGGTCATATTTAGACGGATCCGAAAGTACACTAATCAGTTCTTCTTTACGCATTACTCGAAAATTCTTTATTCCTTTTTCCTGTGCGATACGCATTAATTCTGAGACTGGTTTTTCTTTTAACTCATCTGCTAACTTCTTGATATCTGTTCTGGGTGGTACCTGCGGTCCTTGCTTCTGCCATCTCTGCCGTGCAATCTTACCAATCTCAATTGCTTTTGATGGATTGGACAGAACTGTAATCAGTTCCTGTTTGTTCATTACGCGGAAATATTTTATCCCTCGTTCTTTTGCTAACTCACGAAGTTCTAAATTGCTTCTATCAATAAGTTTCTCTCTTGAAATTGGCTCATAAGGAGATGTCTCAAAATTAACTAATTCCTGTTCACCTAAATATTCACGAATTGATTCTTCTGAAACTACAGTTGTACAGCGACACATTCCATGAAGTGGGGGCAAAATTGTGTGTAAATCTTCAAGTCGTGTATTATCTTCTCTTGATTTTGGATTAGCCAACGGAAACGCTATTCCTGCTGAATCAAATCTAAAATTTGAATTAGGTAGAAAAGTTCGTCTATCGCCTTGTTGCAAGAATATAGCAGAATTACCAGCAAGAGCTCTCTGCGGGTCAAACCCAAGCCATGGTTTTATCTGTTTAAACTCTTCTACCTGTCCAGCATTTTCAGGTATACCAAAATCTATTATCTCCTGGACAATCTCACCTGCTGTCTCTATTCTAAAAATGCGTCCATCCATGTAGGCACAAATCGGGCAAACACGTTCATCTGCCATCGTGACCCACTCATATGTAGTAATACCAACTTCGCGATATTGAATTACCTGGGCGAAAGTACGAGCCCGGTTAATTACATCATTGGCTAATACACGAAAATAAAAATCGCTTTTTGTACCAATCAGTTCACTGAGTTCGTCTTTCAAAACAAGTCCTAATTCTTCTGCACCTAAACCACGATTTATTACTTCAATTGCTTTCTCATTGACTGCATCTACTAAATGTGCATTGTATGTATTGCGGATAAAGAAATTATTTGCATCTGACAGTATATCAATAGTTGCTTTATCTGCACCTTTAATAGATACTTCTGCTTTTATTTTCTTTGCTGCCACTTCTTTTGAAGTAACATAAATATTATTAATGATTTTATGTGTATCCTCTGCTATCCGGTCAACCACTTCTTCTCCAAGTTTATGGTCTAACTCTTTGTGAAATGTTTCTAGTGCATCTGGTTTGAAGTTCAGTTTACCTTCAGATACTGTAAATCCAGATTCTATTAACCTGTTAACTACATCACCTTCTGGGATGGTTTCTTTAAGCATTTGTCTGAATACACTGCGAACTATTGAAAACATATCTGTTTCATAAGGTTCTGGATCGTCTTCGCTTTTATAAATAGTGCCTTCAGGATAGAAATATGAAAGTGTTCTTCTTGATAGCTGTGCCATTATCTCTGCCTGTGATTCAGTTAAACAAAGTGTATTCATAAATTATTATTTTTGATTTTTACTTCTAAATTGTTTTTTTCATTACAACTTATTTTCTTATGTGCTGATTTATCACGATATTTTTCAATTGCTGATTTTAATAGTTGATTTAAAGTTACTAATCCTGTAATTGCTTCTTCTCCATCAATTGATTCCTCATCTTCACCTTCGTTGCCATATTCTATTTGAGCCATTTCCTGTAAGGAGAATTGTATTGGTTTTGAACCCCATGTTTCTTTAAATGGTAAGAAACCATCAAATCCTAATGTCCTTAAAAGTCTGCGAGTATCATTGGGTGTAATACCACCTGTGCGTGATAACTGAGCAAATATTCTTGCATCACCAAGTGAGTCAGTTGCCTTGGGTCGCTTGAACTGGAATTTGACATATTTTGCACCAAAATCAGCCAAGATGGTATGGTTTATGATATACTCTTTTTCACGGATATCAGGTTCGAACTCTTGCTCTATAGTTATCTGCCGGCCTACAATTCCTGCCGCCCTGTTAGTACCACCTGAACTGAAAAATGAAGTATCCAGTCCAAAAGATTCTCTTATCTCTTCATCATTTGCTTGACGATATTTCAGGAAACTTGCATCTTCGGTTACACCTACAGTTAGTGGTTTAAGTTCTATTTTAACCTGATCTTCTGGCCTTGTGATACCGGGCTTTTTAGGTTCCGCCTGTAGCAGCATTACACGATGTGCATTTTTCACACCCTTACCTTTCATCTCAATAAACTGTTTTATTGTCTCAATAGAATCTTTAGACAATTTGCCATTAGAAACAATTATGGCCATCCTGCCAACAGCATCGTTCTCAAAGAAAACAACATTACGTTCTGCTGCTAACCGATTACCTGCAATAGCGCAGGCAGTAGCAGTATGTCGTGGTACACCGTAGTGAGATGACCGTGGAGAATAAATCATAAAATGTATCAGTTCGTTTGCTCTGTGTTCCTGTGGTAATAAGTCATCTGGAGATTTAGGTTTGAATTCTTCACCTGTACGATTATCAATAACTCTTCTGTCACCGAACTCCTTAAAATATCTTGTAAGACCGTTGCGTATCTGAACAAAACCACCGTTTTTTCGGACACGAATAGTATGTGAAGGTGCATGGAATAATCCGTCTATGATTCCTGCGTTATTTCGTGACACTTCAAGATAACCATTTCCTGTTGCTTCCTCATCAACCTTGACTAAAAACATCACTTTTGTAAAAGGCATCCGCGGATTTGGTCGTTCAAAAAGTTTTTCAATCCGTTTTTCTTCTTCATCTGCATTTGTTTTAAGTTCTTCATATATTCTTTTCTCTTCAGCAGATGCATTTGATTCGGGTTTTGTAAGTTCTTCTTTTTGAACTATGTCCCAGCCTAACCCGACAGTGTTTCTTGCAATCGTCGTAATGGCACGGTTCAGTCTTGTGTTCCTCTCTAATTGTAATGCCCACGTTTTAAGATCTATTGGTGGTGCAATAGCATCACCCTGTTCAATCAATCCAGCAAATTCATCTTTAAGTTGTTTAGTTTTAGGTTCTGGCTCTGTGCCGAATGTATAAACTTTCACCAACTGAATATCTTCAAGTTCGGATTCGTTTGTTTCTTCAACGAATTCTGTATCGTCCATTTTTATATACCTTCATTTGACTATAGTACTGCTGCTTCTACTTCTGGCTCCTCATATTCAAAAACCTGTGAACACAGTTCTGTTATAATTCCAATACAATCAGCTAAATCATCAGAATATGAACTACCAATAGGATGTGAGATTGAATAAGAACCACCGGCATTGAATTTTATCTGTAAATCTTTAAGTTCTTTAATCGCTATCGGATTATTCGGTAATTCAATCAACTCCTGATTTATTAATGACTTGAGTGTAGAATAAAACTGTTTTTTGTATTGTGCTGTGAACGGTTTAACTTCTAACTCAATTCCATAACCTGCTAATTTCTGTCGGAGCATCTCCCCTGAATACTGGTCTGTCTGTGCATAACTGATTCTGTATCGTTTGAAATAAGAAATGATATTACTGACAACTTCATCAACTATAACTGGCAGTCCTTCTTTTGGCTCCCAAGCATCAAGAACATCTATAACTACTTTACCTCGGTCTCTATCATAATGGCCTATTGCTAAACCGAACCTGTTAGAAGTAAATGCCGGGTCAAGAGCAAGATAATATTCATACTTTTCAGAGTAAGGTAATATTTGATAATCCTTCACACAGGTATCAATTTTATCCGCAGGTAATAATGATGAGATACTCTCTGCCCATTTAGCACCAAATTCAACATCAAATGCAACTGAATCACGAAGACGTTCTTTTTCATAGAAACTTTCAGGTATAGTTGGGTTCATCTCCCATGTTGGCAGGTTCACGCTCAACTGAAATTCTCTAAGTTTTTCACGATTAGACCATCTGTCCCATAACACTCCTGTTTTATCACCCGGTGTAGATATCAAAAGCACTTTGGCCATCTTGTCAAACTGTGCCATCCTCGGTATAAGTGAATTAAGCACTTCTTCATCAGTATTCTGTGCAGCAGATTCTTTTTTCCAGTAAGCAATTTCATCACCTATCAAACAGTAAATTGGAATACCGCGGGAAACTCTGCTTGAGAAAGGTACTGCACGGATTATTTTGTTATTGGAGAGTACCAGTTGCTGTTCTGTAGTGGATAATCTTCTCAAACCATAAGTTTTCTCTTCTATAACCATTGTTCGTAAGAACGGTGATGCACGGAAGAAGTTTATTAAACTCTGTGTAGCAGTAGATTTTGCCTGAACTAAACTTGAAGCAACAATTATTGCATACGCATATTCTTCATCCCTTAAAACTGTGCTGTGGTTAACACAGATAGTTTCATAGGCACTGACTGCTGCAGCTAAAGTGGTCTTACCTGACCTTGAACCTAATACCCAGACTGCATCCTGATATTTCTGAGGAACATATTTTGATATACCCATAAGTTTGCACCAGTCATCTTCCTGTTCAGCATTCAGGTCTAACCCGTAAAATACCCGTAGTAATAATTCCTGCCTTGGATATAAAGGTATATTGAGCAGTTTCGCATCTTTACAGAAACTTATGATATCAGTAAGATTCTCTAATTTACTTTTTCTTTTTCTTGGCAAGGTATTCCTCCAGTGTCTCTTCTTTTTTCTGCTTCTGCCAGTAAGCACCACATATCCGATAAAAATGTTGTAGCCGTCTTATCCTGTGATCCATTAAATAGAAATATTTAGTAAATATTGTGTCCGGGTCCTGTAAGGCCAACCAGTCATCAATACGATTTGTCCATAAGATAAAACTGAGGATCTGGTTAAACATCTCCGCTGAAAGAAAATCACCTAAGTTCTTGCGTAATTCTCGTTCTTTCTCAAGCTCTATTCCGCAAGGTGTATTTTCTCTTTTGTATTTGCACTTATCTTTGAATTTACACTGGTCAGGAATACAGGTTTTTATATGCACGCCGAATTGTTTAGAATAATACTCTAACCAGCCTTGATGCTTGGTATTCCTGATATTAGTTGACGGACCATCAGGGGAATCTGATGCTTTTATTGTCATGGCTTTTCTTTGCCTATCTTTCTTTTCTCCTGAAAAGAAAGTAGGACTTGACTTCTCTCCGAAACAGAGTTAAAATTGGTCCAGAGCTTAACTCCCGAATATATTCGGAAGAAAAGGAGGACCGTGTATGAACTACAAAATTAAAGAACTTATTCACTCTTTTTTATCTAACCAGAATTCAGTATCAACAAAAGAACGCTATGAATACGAACTTAATAGTTTTTTTGAATTCTTGAATTACCCGTCTGTTAGTAAAATCCAAATGTCTGATATTTTGCATTACAAAGAATCTCTGAAAAACCTCAAGCCCGGCACTGTTGCCTGGAAACTTAAACTGCTAAAAACCTTCTTTGAGTTCCTTATAAAACTTGGAGAAATTAGCTCTAATCCTGCGCTTGAGGTAAAAGTCCCAAAATATTCACCAGCACCACTTGGCTCACTTACTGCTGATGAAGCTAAATCCCTGCTTAAAGCACCGAACAAGAAAACTTTAACTGGTAAAAGAGACTATGCTATTCTCTCACTGTTCTTATCAATAGGAATTCGTATTGGTGAACTTGTTAAACTCACTGTTAGTGACATCTGCAAAGGTGACAATTCATACGCAATCAAGGTCACTGGTAAAGGCAACAAAGAACGTATCCTAAAAATCCCGGAACAAGTTTACCAGACAATAAAAGATTACCTAACTAAACTCAATACCAATAATCCTTACCTGTTTCCATCGAACAGAACAAACACCGCTCGGTCTATATCTCAAAGAGCGATTGCTTTACGGATTAAGCAATATGCTGATAAAGTTCATCTTAATAAGTCCGTCCATCCGCATTTACTGCGACACACCTGTTTTACTCTGGAACTATCTAATCGTGCCAATATCAAACAGATACAGGTCCAAGCAGGACATTCATCTTTGAACACTACATCACAATATCTGCATACTTTAGAAACTTCAGCAGTTGACTCTAATCCTTTATTTTGAAAGAATGCTATACCACTTAAAACATCTGATTAAAAAATTTCGCATAATTGTCCGACTAATCACCAACTTCTTTATGCATTCGTCTATTTGAGTTTTTGAAAGACCGAGTAGTTTAAGATATCGTTTCTGTTCATCTAAGAGTTTAAATACTGCATATTCTTTATCTATTTCTTCCTGCTTCTTTCGTATCCATTCCTGTATCCTGCCAGAATAAACAAATGTCTTCTGACGCATCCTTTCTTTTCTAACTTGATTTTTTCTCATTTAGCCACCTATCTATATTGGATTTTCTAACTGCTTCAATTTGAGTATCTGAAAGCCCGAGTGATTTGAGATTCCGTTCCTGTTCATCCCAGAATCTAAGTTTTGCCTCTTTTTCAGCAATTTGTTTTTCTATTAGTTCCTTTTTCTTCTGTGCTTCTTCAGGTGTCTTGCCAAGGTAGGCAATATGTTTCTGAAGGATTCTATTACCAGTCTTTTTACTTTTAACAAGATAATAATAATCTTTATTGTTTATCCGTTTTTTCCTGATATATGCCATTTATCCATTGCCCTTAGTAGTTTTTTATGTGAGTCAGCATTTAAAATTGTCTTTATCTCTTCCTTGGTTGCTCCCAATCGTTCCAAACATTCCTTTGCTTTGGTCTTCATTTTTTTATATTCTTGCATTTCAGAAATAATCTCGTCCGCTTTTCTCTTTGCTTCATGGTAATCACTACCTAATCGAGCTATTATCTTTTGACAGGATCGACCGTTATCTCTTTCCCTTTTTATAAGATAATAATAACTCTTACCGTTCTTCTTTATTTCCCTTAAGAATGCCATTTAGTCACTACCTTAACAATTGATTCCTTGAAATAGTGCCTAAATAATCTTTATCTTTTTTCTACCTTTTACCTGAAAATAACTTTTAGGCACTAACCACTATATTTAATTGCTGACTTTTTAGGCACTAAAAAACCTATTTTTTCACCACATTTTTGCTAAAAATGAGCCTTCCAGAAAAATTTTGTATCGTCTAAATTTAGTTCCCACCTCGTCAGAAAAAAATATATTTTTGTAAAAAGAAATTATTTATTGTCAAAAATATTCTAACTTAACTTATGTTTAGTTATCGTCGGTAAAAACTTCTTGAAACTGATGTTTCAGGAAATTAAATTAACTCAATTTCAAGGAACAAATATCAAAAACGCGATAAAATTAAATCCCTGTCTGCGGAATCAATTTCTCAACTACTTCCACCAGAAACTCCAATCATCTAACTCTGCATCAGAACCGTTAAGGATTGCTTTTAACCGCATCTGATTTCCTGTTGGTTGAGCAGCAATACTAACTAATTCGGTTTTAGTAATCGGAGTCCAGGTTAATCCATTGTCCCTGCTGGCTTCGTAACTTACCTTATCATTATCCTTTACTATGGTGATTACATTGTCATTTGCACCTTCAGCAGTAGCAGGCTTACTTACTATCGTGGCAGTATCATGCCTTAACCATATGCTTCCACCTACTTTTACTGCACCAAATAATGCATTTGAATAACAGCTGAACCAGACATTGCCTACTGTATAATCTCCGCACTGGTCACTGGTATAGACCAACACATCATCGCGATATATTTTTACTCTTCTGTCTGCAGTTAGTTCTATTTTCCAGTTTACCCATTTATTTAATACAGGTGTAAAATAAGCAGAACCTTTTCCATAACCACCCCACGGACTGCTCATATCATAAACAGAAGCTGAGTAGGGATATATGTATACTTCCCACATAGGATATAAATCTGTGTATCCGCCCGGATATCCACCTGCTCTTAAGAAGAATCTAAAACTACTGCTCCAGTGGTTAGTTTTCATAAATGCATCGAATTCAATCAGTCCAACAATTAACTGTAAACCAATTCTTCTGAAATAGCCGGTCCAGTAAGGTGATTTTAGACATCTTCTGCCTTGTTCTTCTCCCACATATGCATAAAGGTCGCTGTAGGCGGTCCATAGATCAGGGTAGTTAGATAATGGTGCATTTAGAGGATAAGTCATCCAGTTTTCATCTAATCGCGGTTCACTTATGCTTAAATATCTGGCTGGTAAAATTTTTCTGTATCCTGCATCATGTTCCCATTGACTGCTTAATGCTGGGTCAATATTACCTGTATCCTGAAAAATATCTACCCAACCATTTCTTAATCGGAACGCTGCCCTACTATGTAAAAGGTTGATTTGGAAGTTAGTTTTTGCAATTTCAATCAATAGCAATTTGTATATTTCATTTGCTGCTTGTTTGCCACCTTCAAGTTCTAAACCATTAACCCGTTGTTCTAAAGTATCCAATCTCAGTTTTTCCAGGAAAATATCAGCTAATGCCTGGTTTACTTTGGTATTGAGGGCAGAAAGAAAGGCTGTGTTTTCATCTACTATGTTTTGTAGATTTAGAATCCACTGTTCTAACTCGGCTGTTTTAGTTGTGAGGTTTGTTATATGTTCAGTTACATATAAAAGCAGGTCAGATAAACTCTGTCTGATAGTTTCTATTGCTACTGATAAATCATTTATCTGGTTTTGCAGGTCAGTAACTTTAGTATCTAACTCAGTTCTAACAGCATTATCACCAGCAGCAATTTCATCCTGTATCACCGGAGTCCACTGGTCTAAAATGAACTGATATAGTTCTCGTTTTGCTTTGGCTACTTCTTGGTCAATGTAATCAGTTAAATCTTTATTCATCTGTTCAATTCTGAGTAGCCAGTCACGAACATCGGTTATGTCATCTTGAGTAATTGCTGTAATACCTGGATTTACTCTTATCTGTGCTAATACTATGTAAGGTGATTGTATTTCAGGGACATAAACAGGTTTGGGATCCGTTGAAGGTGTGCCTTTTAAGACAACAATAGTTCCTGTCTCACTCTTAAAATAGTCTGCTATATCTTCCTCAGTTTCGCCTTCTTTCAAAACTTTAGGATATTTTTCTGCACTGATACAGATTAAATCTATTCTTGAGTTAGTAATATCAGGTGGGTCAATGTTTACCCTGAATTTCTTTTTCTTGTTCCAGACACGGTTGCCAACAGGTGTACCTAATATCAGACCAAAATAGTCCTGAACTAAAACCTGCATTGAAGGTGGCTCTGTGGGAGTTACCTTGCCCATATCAGGGAACTTTGTATCCGGGACCAGACCGGTACCTAAAGCTATTGCTGGACCTGAAATAAGTAAATCTTGTTTTTTCTTATCAAAAATATCTGCTAATCTTCCTCTAACATCAAATATTTTCACTGACATCTGTTTGTCCTCCCATGAGTCCAATCATTTTTAAGCAAAAGTAACTGTGCAGGTATCAGATACATCTAACCTTGTTCCTTCGCTGTCTATCAACCCTAAAGTGATAGTTTCCGGTATATTGTTTGAAATATGCACAAGAGCAAAATATTCTAATTTTCCTTCAGCGGTTCGGACTCTTTCAAACTTAAGTGGCATTGGCTCGGATATTATTACAGTCCCCAATGGCATCCCTTGAATGAATACACTTACACCCAAGACAACTGAAACTGGATCAGGAACTCCCTGTCCATTAGCTACAAAGATCCTGATGCTTACAGGCTCACCACCTGCCTGACCTGAGTAACTGGAATTTTCAAAAATAAACTGTTTATCATTTGACCTTATCCAGTCATCAATATCAGCAAAAGCAATTTCTAATTTCTGTCGTTCTCTTTCAAGCTCATCCATGTAAGTACCTTTTGCTGGTTTGTCATCTGGTTCATAAAGTATTGAATCTCTTTCAGCCATGATTTTGTCTACCTCCTCCAAAAATTAAAAAAGGCACTTATTATTCCCGAATCCCGATGCAACATCGGGACAGGAAAAACAAGTGCCTCCAAGCCACTTGGCAGGCTTAATTTTTCAAATATAAAAGTATTTTATTTCGCTAACAACAAACCTTCATCTTTGGGTTGATAACATTGCACCTTGCGAATGAAAACTATTTTGCCTTCTTTAAATATGGTTACTAAATCTCCGAAGAACTTTTCTTGTTCTAATTTATCAATAAGATCTTTATACACCTGTTTGGATATTTCTTTTGAATTCTTATTCTCCGAATTGAGTTGGTTCTTCATGCCATGTTTTGAGTCATTGAATCTAATTTTACCGCCCAGAATTTTACTTAATATAATTATACTATACAATTACTTGTTTGACAAGATGAAATCTACAACGAAATCTTTTCATATGAAACTGAGATTTGTTTGTTTGAAATTTCCATTGTTTTTATGTATAATCTCAATATGATGAAAAAATTAGATATTGAGAAAAAGCAAATAAAAGATTACGAAAAATCACTTTCATCTATTATAAAGAAAGTCGAAGAAAGTAAACATAAAGCAATAACTACAGTCAATAAGTTATTGATTGAGCTCTATTGGTTCATTGGGCGGACAATTGTAAACCTTCAGGAAAGGAGTAAATGGGGTGACAGTGTGGTTGAAAAATTATCGCAAGATTTGAAGACAAAATATCCAGATATGAATGGATTTTCAGTGCGAAACCTTTGGAATATGAAACGATTTTATGAGACTTACCGAGAATGTAAGAAACTGCAGGCACTGCCTGCAGAAATCAGTTGGACTAACAATGTAATTATTCTTGAAAATACAAAAACAGTTGAAGAAAAAGAATTTTATTTAAAAATGTGCCTGAAAGAACGATGGTCTTCTCGGGAGTTACTTCGTCAAATTGATTCTGCCTATTTTGAAAGATATATGTTATCCAAAAGACCAGATAAACTAATGCAAATAGAACAGAAAAAACTTGCTATTCCACCAGATGATATTTATCGCCATTTAAAAGATGAATATGTTTTGGAATTTTTAGACTTGTCAAAAATATTTTCTGAAAAAGAACTGCGGAAAGAAATTCTCAATAACCTGCGTGATTTCTTTTTAGAGTTTGGAAAGAATTTAACTTTTGTTGGTGAAGAATATCCATTGGTTGTTGGTAATGAAGAATTCAAGATTGACTTACTGTTTTTCCATAGAGAACTTAAATGTCTTGTACCAATTGAACTTAAAATAGGTAAATTTAAACCAGAATACGTAGGTAAAATGCAATTTTATCTTGCAGCTCTTGATGAACAAATAAAATTGCCACATGAAAATCCGTCTATTGGATTAATTCTTTGCCGATCTAAAAAAGAGAGCATTGTTCGTCTAACTTTAAGTACACTGCACAAACCAGTAAAGATTTCAGTTTATGAAACTAAACTACCGGATAAAAAACTTATTCAGCAAAGATTAGAAAGATTTAAATTACCCGAGAAATTATTGGATAAAGAATAGTTTAGCCAAAGTTGGTATATCCGAATACTTCGTCTATCTTGCCAAATTTGGAGTATATCCGAGCTTGTTCGCATATGAACAAGTTATACGCAATCGGCATTGATTGAGCGAAAATATGAGCAAAAAGAAGGCTAACAAAAGACCACACTATGGATATTATGGCTTTGGATACTTTCATCTTATTGTTGGTGTGGATATTATTTTGGGGGCAGTAGTTGCCATATTCCTTTCGGAAGTGATAGGGATAATTGCTATTGTCCTCGGTCTCTGGAGTTTGCTTGGATATTGGGTGGGAATGTATTTTAGTAGGCAGCATGAACCATATGATTTATCAGACATACTGAATTTGAAAGGTGATGAAAATGTATTAGATGTAGGATGTGGTTTAGGCAAAGCTACTATTGGAGTGGCAAAGCTTTTGAACGAAGGAAAGGCTATAGGAATCGATATCTGGGATAGAATGGATATTATGAATGCTTCTCTTGAACGAGCTTACGAGAATGCTAAGATTGAGGGTATAAAAGATAAAGTTGAATTTAGAACAGGAGATGCTCTCAACATACCTTTCCAAGATAATTCTTTTGATGTTGTAGTTGCTGCAAGTCTACTGGATAGTTTTTGGAGTGATTCAAAAAGACTTAAATTTTTGTCAGAGGTTTTGAGGGTTTTAAGACCAGGTGGAAAATTCCTATCCATGGAACCGTTACGAAATCTATGGATGATCGTTATGATCCCACTTTTAGCATGGAAGTTTCTCCCTAAAGAAAAATGCATAGATTTATTGGAGCGATCAGGATTCGTTAACCTTGAGTATAAATATAAAGACGAAATGGGGTATTTCTTGGTAGAAAAACGTAGGTAAGAAATGATGATAGTAATGCCGACAGCGTATAACAGCGTGTATCTGGTGAGGACTTCGGCCTCACCAGATACACGCAAAACGTTAGGCGACTTCGGGAATAACTTTATGGAGCTAGCAAAATGTTATTTTATATAGGATCAGGAATCCTGGCAGTTTTGGTGGTATATTGTTGGTTAGGGGTAAAAAAAGCTTACGGTAAGGGTGAAACATTGCCTACTCATCTTTCTATTACTATATGGATTTTGGGGATAGTTCATTGGCTACTTGTGATTCTAGCGTCCTTCTATTCCCTTTGGGCATTACCATTTAACAGGCTGGCTGGATTAATTATTGGTTCGATTACAGGGGTAATTGGGTTTGCTGTAATGATAGCCGGAGTGATTGAGTTTCATTCTTTTCGCAAAGTAGCAGGTTTAGAGGCTTCAAAGCTAATAACCACTGGAATATATAGATGGAGCAGGAATCCGCAGTATGTCAATTGCAATGTAAAATTATACCAGGGTTGCAATGTAAAAGTATACCACCTGCAGGTGGTATAATTAATGGTTCAGGTGGTAATTAGATGTGTTGCAAAGTAAAAGTATACCAGGTAAGTGAA
>JBFLWK010000004.1 GCA_040757695.1 Elusimicrobiota bacterium | reverse complement strand
ATCCCAGCATCAGTTAGTTCGTTGCCTTATTAACTGTGGGATTTGGTGTTGGACTGGTCGCTACCCTTTATCCAGTTCGGACTTCCACCGACAAGAATTCAAGGAACTTTCTTGGCACACTCATCTTCTTGCCTCCTAAAATTTGGCGTGTGGCGTTCGTTTTACCCACTAACCGCTAACTGCTTTCTATTATCTTTTGTTTTCATCAAAATTAAGTATGTCACAAATGAAACGAAAAATCCGACGAACCATGCATATGTATAAACATACTGAAAGAACTGCGAAATTCCACCGACTCCAACCTGATTTAGAAAACCCGGGATATTCGGCAAAATACCAACAACAAGAGAAACTATTGCTTTCCAGTTAAATCCCTTTTTATATGAATACTCTCCATTTCTGTATAAATCCGGAAGATTTAATTTTGTTCTTCTTATAACAAAATAGTCACAGATTATAATTCCGCCAATTGGTCCCAACAATGCAGAATACCCAATCAGCCAGGTAAAAATATAGCCCTTCGGGTCAGCAATCAGTTTCCATGGCATCATTAAAATCCCTAAAATTCCTGTAATAAATCCACCTGTTCTAAAAGAGATTTTTCTTGGCCAAAGATTTGAAAAATCATTTGCAGGGGAAACAACATTTGCGGCAAGGTTTGTCGTGAGTGTTGCAATTGAAAGTCCTGCCATTGATATTATTACAACCCAGAAACTCTTAAACTTTGATAAAAGAATAATTGGGTCCCAGATTGCCTCACCAAAAATAATTATTGTTGCTGATGTAACCGCTACACCTATGAATGAAAAAAGTGCCATTGTTGTCGGAAGACCGAGTGACTGTCCGAGGACCTGGTCTTTCTGGGACTTGGCAAATCTTGTGAAGTCGGGAATGTTCAAAGATAAAGTTGCCCAGTATGCAACCATTCCGGTTAGTGCCGGAAAAAAGAAAAACCAGAATTCTCCTCTCGTCTCAAACTTTGAACCCTGAGAAAGCATTGGCCCAAATCCGTCTGCTTTAATGTATGCCCATATTAAAAGTAAAATTCCAACGGTTAAAAGAAACGGCGCTCCCCAATCCTCAAGATGCCTGATTGACTCCATCCCTCTGTAAACAACAAACATATTTATTAACCAAAAAATTAAAAAGCAGAGTCCTGTGCCGGTGGTCAGATCAAAACCGGCGGGAAAAATGTTTCGCCAGGTTGCAATCTCTGGATAGATAGCGCAAACAAGTTGATATATTGCCCATCCACCAATCCATGTCTGAATACCAAACCATCCACAGGCAACGATTGCCCGAAGCAGTGCGGGAATATTTGAGCCAAGAACTCCGAATGATGCACGGCAAAAAACAGGAAATGGAATCCCGTATTTTGTTCCTGCATGAGCGTTTAATACCATCGGAATTAAAACAATTGAATTGCCGAAAAGAATTGTTAAAATCGCCTGCCACCAGGCCATTCCCTGTGCAATTAATGATGACGCGAGCATATATGTCGGAATACATACACTCATACCGACCCATAGCGCAGCAATATCCAATGTTTTCCATTTTCTATCTGAAATTTTCGTTGGTGCAATATCCTTATTCCAGAATTTGCTTGCTGATAAATCACAGGTTAATTCATGAATCCCATCAACAATTTTTTCTTCGTTATTATCCATCGCTCATCATCTTAAAATGTCATCTATATCTTGTTGGAATTCCAATTTCTACATTGTATCCGATTTTCTTAAGTGCTAAATCAATTGCACCTATACCATCATTATAAAATTGCTCTATTCGGCGGGTTTTATCAGAAATGCCTTTGTAATCCGAGGGACAGACAAATGTCCAGTCCGCACCTGTTCCATTGACCACCACACGATAATATTTGTCAATATCCAGTTCCGAACGACCAAGTTTTCTGAGCATTATAGTATGTTCAACCACATCATCGGCTGGTGCAACTAAAACCTCGTTTTTATCAAACGAAACAAGCACAAAAACCGGGTCGTTTTCTTTTATTGTTTCGCGAACTTTATTTTCATCAGGATAAAAAACAATTTCCATACTAAAATTTGTTTTCTTCTTCAATTTTTTTCTGCCAAATTTATTTAAAGTTACAGAAATAAGTTAACCATTCAACTCCGCCCATTATGTTTCCTCGGGCCTTCTTATATTCAACTTCAAATCCAAGTTTTTTGAAAAAATTTACTGTTTCTTGGCCACCACTATATTCGCTTTTCTTAATTTCTTTGTTATTTGCAATTTCAAATGCAAGTCCACGAATATGTTTAGCAGGGTATATCTTGCCATTATAAACTAAAAAGGTATTTCGAGGTTTAGGATAATCTGGATTAAGCTTTTCAAATTTCTGAATAGCCTTAATAACATGTTCTCTTTTCACATTATTCCATAGGTTTTTCATAGTCATACCTATAAGTTAATTAGCGAGTTATATAAAATTCTTGAAAGCGACCCCGTAGCAACTGCAACTAACGCTGTGACTGGCGATGAGATATGTCGGCAATATCTTAGGGTTATATGTGTTTTCTCCCGACTCCATTTCTTAATAGCAATTAAAAATTAAAAATCTTTCCCAATCTTTCTTAATCTTTCTTATGTTTCTAATGTTTGACTTTTCTCCGTCACCATTATTTATAAACTATAAACTGGAACTTTTAGCAAGAAAAAACGGAATTATTTTACATTTAAAAGTTCAAGTTTTTTATTTTTCTCATTAAAAGATATTATAAACCTATCAAAAAAATCTTTTCTGCCAATTAGATTGAAACTTGCTGTATACTCCTCTGAAAATCCAACAGTTGCATCAAATTTGTCTATCCCTATCTGAATTGTAACTTTATGTAAATAGATGCTTATTTTTCCACTTATCCCTTCTAATAAAATTTCCTCGCCTTCTTCTACTTCAATCCCGAGATGATTTGCTATTTCAGGTTTAAACAGACAAATTGAAGCACCAGAATCAACCAGAGCAAAAGTATTAACATATCTTTTTCCACTACAGATTTTTAAAGGAACCAACGGGTAAAATTGATTTCTAAATTTTAAATAAGGATATTTATATTTCATAAAATATACATCTCTTCATCTTTTCGTGGGACTTTAAAAACAAAAGGGTTTGATATACAATATTTTTTTTCCGCTATATCTATAACTTCTTTTACTGTTTCTCCGCTAGAAAGAATTCCCTTGTTTGTGACAAAAGCAATCCATTTCCCAGAATATTTTTCAATTTTTTTCTCATTTTTTGAAAGCCATTTCAATCCTTTTTCTTTCACTTTTCCTCCTTTTTATGGCAACAGCTTTGTTAAATCCCCATATGTTTCAGGACGGCGGTCGCGATAAAACGCCCATGCGTTTCGGACTTCGTAAATCAATTCCATATCCAAATCAGCAACAATAATTTCGTCTTTATCTTCGGAACCTTTCACAAGTATTTTTCCTCTCGGGTCACAGAAATACGAAGAGCCGTAAAACCTGCCTGTTTTCCAGGGCTCTTCTTCGCCAACACGATTGATAGCACCGACGAAATAACCATTTGCAACCGCGTGTGCGGGCTGTTCTAACTCCCACAGATATTTTGATACGCCGGCAGTCGTGGCAGATGGATTGAACAAAATCTCTGCACCATGAAGCCCTAAAATTCTGGCACCGTCGGGAAAATGTCTATCATAACAGATATAAGGTGCTACTTTACAATATGCGGTTTGGAATACCGGATAGTTTGTATTTCCTGGCTTGAAATAATACTTTTCATAAAATCCGGGATGAACATATGGAATATGCATTTTTCGTGTAGTGCCTAAAAGTTTGCCTCCGGCATCAATAACCGCACAGGAATTGTAATACACACCATCCATAGCGTATTCATAAATTGGAACAACTATTGCCATAGAATACTTTTTTGCCCATTTTGAGACCTCTTCCGTTGTCGGACCCGGTATCGGTTCGGCGGAGTCATACCATCTCTGATGGTGTTCTGCCGGGAAGTACGGAAGATTAAATAGTTCCTGATAGCATAGAACCTGAACGCCTTTTTTACCTGCTTCCTCCGTCAGTTTCGCATGTTTTTCCATCATCACTTTTTTAATCTTCTCAATCTCAATCTTAATCTCATTCTTTGACATCTTTGATGTATCTTTCGTTGGTGAGATAACATTAGATGCCTGAATTAACCCACCCCTAATCATTCTTGCCATATTGTTCCTCCCTGTATCTAAGGACGCAGATTACCACTGATTTTTAACGCTGATTGCCGCTGATAAATCTGCGGTCATCTGCGTCTACGGATATATTCCTCTGACTTTTATTGCTTCAGCCACTCTACCTACACCAAGAATATAAGCAGCCAGTCGCATATTTACTTTTTCATTCTGCGAAATTGACAGAACTTCACCAAAGCTGCGTGTCATTATTTCACGAAGTTTTTCATTAACATCCGTCTCTTTCCAGAAATGTGCCTGCAGGTCCTGAACCCATTCAAAATATGAAACGGTTACACCACCTGCATTACAGAGTATATCCGGTATAAGAAAAATTTTTTTGTCATACAAGATTTTATCCGCTTCGGGTGTTGTAGGACCGTTTGCTGCTTCAGCGACGATTTTGGCTTTTAGTCGTGGAGCATTTTCTTTTGTAATTTGGTTTTCAAGAGCAGCTGGTATCAGAATATCACATTCCAATTCCAGAAGTTCCGCGTTGGTAATATTTTTAGCACCTGAAAAATCTACAATTGAACCGGTTTTCTTTTTATGTTCTTCCATCGCTTTGAAGTCAAGCCCTTTTTCATCTATCACTCCACCTTTTGAATCGCTAACTGCTATTACTTTTGCACCTTCATTAACGATTAACCGATGGGCAATCAAGCCGGCATTCCCATAGCCCTGAATAGCGACGGTTGCATCTTTAATGTTTATACCTAAATGTTTACAGGCTTCCAAAATTGTGAATACACAGCCACGGGCTGTTGCTTCGTTTCTGCCTTCTGAACCACCAACTGATAGCGGTTTCCCTGTCACAACCCCGGGTACGCAGTGACCTACATTCATTGAGTATGTGTCCATTATCCAGCCCATCACCTGTGGTGTAGTGTAGACATCTGGTGCTGGAATATCTTTCTCAGGACCTATTATGATAAAAATTTCAGATGCGTATCTTCTGGTGAGCCGTTCAAGTTCGCCTAAAGACATTTTCTTTGGGTTGCATATCACACCACCTTTGGCACCACCGTAAGGGATGTTCACCACCGCACATTTCCAGGTCATCCACATCGCAAGCGCTTTTACTTCGTCAAGTGAGACATCAGGATGGAATCTTATTCCGCCCTTGCCGGGACCTCTGTCTATGTTGTGCTGAACGCGGTAGCCCTCAAAAACTTCTACAGAGCCATCATCCATTTTTACCGGCACAGAAACGGTGAGTATTCTTTTGCAATTTCTGAGTTTCTTGTGAATACCCGGATCCAGATTCATCTTCCCTGCCACTTCATCCAACTGCTCCAGTGCCACCTGCCACGGATTAATCTTTTCAACCATACCCCCCCCCTATTTCCATTAAATTTTTATATTTTTATAGATAACAGAATTTTTATTTGGTTTTACCGGGTGAATTTTCTGTATTTCCATTAGCCACTCAATATATTCCTCAAAAGCCATTTTCTTTTGGATATGTTGTATTTTTCTGAAGTCAAGCATCCGTTTTTTACTTTTGCTGTCTTCAAGCATTTCTTTTTTTTCAATTTCTGAAAGTTTCATAAAAAGTTGTTATAATCCTAGTTCCTTTAATTTTTTTTCTATTGGAATACCGTCATCAGACCAGCCACGAAGTTGATAATACTCCGGTAACATCTTGTCAAGTTTAGGCACCACACCTTTCGCTTTTCCATCGGGCTTGGCTTCAAGCAGACGCTTCGGTAATTTGTCGTCTTTGGAAGATATTCCAAGTTTTACATTATACATCCGTTTCAGATTAAACAGCCGCTCGCCTGTTGTCATCAAGTCATCCATTGAATATCCATCCCAGCCACAGACCTTTTCTAACCAACTGGCAACCATTTTAGGTCCTACTCGTCCAACAAAAAGAAATTTACAGATACCTAATGGGTTAAACACCGAGAGATAATTTTGTGAATCAAAAACGATTTTTGGTTTTCCGGTTTCATCAAATTGATTCGGCGGAGATATGATTCCTAAATCAGGTGCTGGAATTCCTCTATCAAAAAAATATGTCAGTCCTTCAAGATGACAGGCGCCACGAGATGCAGTTGCATAATTCAATGCCATTCCGACATGACCTCTTGGGTCGTGTGCGGGATAATCAAACCCTTTTGTATGCACTGCAAAATCGTCGGAACCCTTGCCAATTTTCTCTGCTGCTTTTGCGACGCCATCAGCAAGGTATTCACCACCGAAACCTTCTCGGTTGCCAATCTGGTGAATAAGAGAGACCATTGTCTTCGCATCGCCCCATTTTATTTCAAGCCCATTCGTGTCATTCGTGGTTATTATGCCTTTTTCAAAACATTCCATCGCAAACGCAATCGCATTACCGACATGGATTGTATCCAGCCCGTAACGGTTACATAATTCAACAGTATAACACAGCAAATTTAAGTCGGAATTCAGACAATTTGAGCCGAGCATCCCGGTAGATTCGTATTCCGAATATCTGCCGTGAAAACTACCGAACCCTTTTAATTCACCCTTCACAATTTTTCCGCAGCCGATTGGGCAGGAATAGCAGTTGTAATGTTTCTCAAAAACTGTTTCACGCACCTTCGTGCCTGAAATTTTTGCTATCTCATCTTTCCACGCACCAAGTTGCCAGTTCTTGATTGATAAATCCCCAAATGCCTCAACTGCTGGTGCACCACCTGATGTACCAAACTCATGTAAGCCTTTTGTGTTCTCTACCAATTCAGGAATCTGTTTTTTTAATAATTCACGAAGCCCGTCACGGTCTGCAATATCAACCCGTTTTTTTCCTCGGCAGACGATCGCTTTCAGATTTTTTGAGCCAATATTTGCGCCGACACCACCTCTTGCAGCCTGACGGGAAATCATACCATCGCAGGCAATTGATGCGATACAATTCAATTTTTCACCCGCAGGACCGATACATGCAACTTTTACATCTGTTCCATGTTCATTAACCAAAATTTCGGCTGTCTGATATGTATCCTTGCCCCAGAGATTGCTCGCATCTCGTATCTTATATCTTATATCTTCTATAAAAAGATAGACGGGTTTTTCAGACCTGCCGGTAATTATCATTCCATCATAACCGGTAGCACGAAAAGTTGCCGGGAAATGTCCACCAACGGTTGCTTCATTCCAGATACCTGTTAATGGCGATTTTGCACAGACCGAAAGCTTGCAAGCGGTTGGAATAATTGTTCCAGTAAAAATTCCTGTCATAAAAATTAACGGGTTGTCAGGAGATAGCGGATTGATTTGTGGCTTATATGCTTCATACAAAATTTTTGCAGCCAAGCCACTACCTAAAAAATATTTTTTGACATCCGCATCGTCAATTTTTCGTTCTACTATCTTTTGTGTGGTTAAATTCACAACCAACAATTTACCATGAAATCCGTTCGGCATAATTTCCAATGACACTTTCGGGTTTATTCTACGATTTTGTAGATTTTATCGCCAGGTTTTACTTTCTGCAGCACCTTTATTCCAACTGCATCGCCTTGTTTTGCTTCCTGGATATTTTGTCTGTCTATCTGCATCTCTTCAATCTGCTGTGTGAACTCGTGTCCGTGTCCTATAATCTTTATCGTGTCACCCACTGATACTTTTTCGCACTTAACTGTAAATGTTGCAGCCGGAATGTGTCCGTAAAAATGGTCAACAACACCTATCTCTATCTCGTTCATTGTTTCTCACCCCCTTTTAACGGCAAATTTCAAATTCCAAATTCCAAATCCGAAACAGCAAACTCTATTAAGTCTTACAATGACGGCTTGTAGGACTTTTTCAACAGCATCATTTTACAAAATTTAACCAACAATGTCAATTTATGTTTTTCCACTGTAATCTGGCAAAACTATTGGTGATATTTTATCAGGCGGAATTTTAAGTTTTCTGAGTGACTGATTAAACTTTTTTATATGTTCAAGCGATAGTTTTCCTTGTTTTATTTTTTTAGATTTTTCTGCTGCGTTTTTACCGGCACGACGACCGAAAACCAGAATATCTAAAAGCGAGTTGCCCATAAGACGATTCCTGCCGTGAACACCGCCTGAAACCTCACCTGCCACATAAAGATTTTCAACATTCGTTTCGCATCTATCATTGATTAACACACCTCCGTTTTGATAGTGCTGAGTCGGATAAGTCAGAACCGGCTCTTCTGACATATCAATCCCGAATCTGATAAACTGGCGATGCATTGCAGGCAATCGTGATTTTATTGTCCCGGCACCACGCAAAATGTCTATCATCGGTGTATCCAGCCAAACACCTTGCATCCCTGTTGGTGTTACAACACCTTTTTTTCTATCTGAACATTCTCTGATGATTGCTGATGCAACGGTATCTCTTGTTTCAAGTTCATAAATAAATCGTTCACCATCACAATTTACAAGGTTTGCACCGAGTCCTCTCACTTTTTCGGTAATCAGCAATCCAACGATTTGTTCCGGATATGCAACACCCGTCGGATGATACTGAATCGTATCCATAAATGCCAATTTTGCGCCTGCACGATACGCAATCACAAGCCCATCACCTGTCGCACCATAATGGTTTGTCGTCGGAAAATTCTGGATATGCAGCCGTCCGCTGCCACCTGTTGCTAAAATTACCGTTTTTGCAGCAACAACAAGATATTTTTCTGTTTCCAGATTATAAAGAACTGCACCTGTGCATTTCCCATTATCAGTTAAAATTTCAATTGCTGGTGAGAATTCTATCGTCTGGATTTTTCTATTTTTTATTTCATCTCTTAAAACACGCATTATCTCGGCACCTGTGTAATCCCGTGCTGCGTGCATTCTTCGTCTACAGGTGCCGCCACCATGAATTGTAACAAATTCGCCATCTGGTTTTTTGTCAAACATACAACCAAGTTCTTCAAGCCAGTTCATTATATAAGGTGCATCCATCACAAGCGATTTAACTAACTCAGGGATATTTTTGTAGCCACCACCACCTATAACATCAAGATAATGTAAACCAGGCGAATCATTTTCTTTATCTGCAGCTTGAATCCCGCCTTGTGCCATCATTGTATTCGCGTCACCGAGCCGCAGTTTTGTAGCAAGCAAGACATTACAGCCATTTTCTTGTGCAACAAGTGCCGCAGCACAACCCGCACCGCCACCACCGATGATTAAAATATCCGTTGTAAAATCCGGATTTGATAAGTCAACCCCCGATTGTTTCTTTCGGGGGTCAATTTCATCAGGATTTATCTTGCTGTAACTTTCAAGTATATCTGCAATTTCATGTGGTGTTGAGTCGCCCTTGTTGGACCCGAGTTGTAATTTTCTTTGAGTGCCTGATTTATAGTCCGGATGAAAATCCTTTAAGAGTTTTTCTTTCTCTTCCGGGTTGAGTGCAGTAATTTTTTGTTTTAGCCGCTCTGTTCTTGTCGCTACAAGTTTCTCAACTGATTTTTGGAATTCTTTAGGATAACCCATAACTTACTCCTTTAAATCTCTGTATTTAAAAATTTGAAATCTTAAAAAACACTTGACAAAATTAAAATATTTTGTTATACTATTATTGAATCACGATGAGGGATTATCCAAAGGGCTCGTCCCGCGGCAATATCCCTCATTTTTATTTATATTCCAACTTGGCTTTCAATCCATTCATAAAAACCATATCTTGAGGAGCAAATTTCCTAAGAAGTGAAGAAAATCTATACCGATTTGGAACGATAATTTTTCCCAATTTATTATGTCTTTTGAGATATTCAATTAAACAGTGAAAATCTCCATCTCCGGTTACGATAACTGCTTTATCATAATTGGGATACTCTATCATTGTATGAAGTACTAACTCCGCATCTATATTACCTTTCACTTTGCCATTTGGCAGGAATAAAGTTGGTTTAAAGATCAGGATATAACCATATTCTTGTAATGAGGTATACAAACTTTCAAGAACTTTGTATTCAGTGCAATTATTTTGTTATTACAGTTCTTCGGGTTCTATTTCTCGTTGGTTATACATTTTTTTCAATTCTTCTATGTTCAGTTGCATAATTTTTTTTATTTCATCGTCAAATTTACCGTCTGACATTTCTTTAAGCCGCACAGAAAGATGTTTTGCTTTCGGTTGCAGATATTTTGCAAAAAGCCGACGGGCTAAAATTGCCGACTGAAACTGACTGATTTCACCTGGGCAACGCAACGCACACAATCCACACATAAGGCAGTCAAAAGACAAATCTGCCGCTTTTGGAATATCACCCTGAATTATTGATTGAATATAGTCCATCACATTGATATCCTGCGGACATGCTTTTGTGCAGGTATTACAGGAAAGGCATCGCATAATCTCAGGAAAAATTTGGAAAATTGTCTCTGCGGTTGGCTGTAATTTGTCAATATTGTATTCCGGTTTTTTAACAGGAAAAAATGGAATCTGTGCTAAATACATTCCATCTTCAACAACTGTTTGACAGGCAAGCCCTACTTTAATTTTGTAATCATTTTTAGTCCGATAAATTGTGCCACAGGCACCACAAAAACCACCACGGCAGCCACAGCCACGAATGAGTTGGTAGCCAGCGTATTCAATCGCTTTCATAATTGTTAAGTCCTTCGGCACTTCATATTTTTTTCCCATAATGTAAATGGTTGACAGTTGCGTCGGTTGAGTTGGTTGAGTTCGTTTAGTCAGTTTTGTTTTTGGCATGATTTTCCTCCATAATGTTTTCATGTTGTCGCTAACGCGAAAAGTTTATTTCAACTTTTTTATCTCTGTTGTGAACTCGTTGATTGTATTTACAAATTTTTGGGATTCGGATGCTGAAATCCACTCCAAACGCAATTTTCTTTCGTCAATTCCAGTTTGTTTTAGCAGTTTTTTCAATAGTATAATTCGGCGTAATGTTTTATAATTCCCATTTTGGTAGTGGCAATCACCTGGATGACATCCGCCGACAAACACGCCATCTGCACCATTCTTAAAAGCCCATAAAATATGTTCAGGGTCAATCCGGCTTGAGCAGTTCACTCGGATAATTATACCATTTGGTAAATACTCCATACGGGTAGTTCCTGCCAAATCCGCACCCGCATATGTACACCATTTACATAAGAAACAAATTATTCTTGGTTCGCAGTTCATAAATTTTGAATTTTCCTCTAAATGAAGAAACCGAATTCTACATTTTTCATTTTATCTAAATTTGAAGGATAATTCCTGGTAAAAATTTTAAACTTCTTTAACCTTATTTTTTTACTTATTTTCTCTAATCTTCTGACATCATTTTCGGTCGGCTTTATTTTAACTTCAATACCTATTTCTTTATTTAAGATAAAATCTATCTCAACTCCACTTTTTTTCTGATAATAATTTATCTCTCCACGCATCCGCAAATTCTGAAATATACTGCTTTCAAATAAATTCCCTTCGCTTATTTTAGAAAAATGGTTAACTAATCCAGAGTCACAAGAATATACTTTAGGCATCTTTCTAATTTCTGTATCTCGGTTTCTGGAAAATGGTTTCACCAGTTTAATAAAATAAGTCCCTTCTAAAAATGAAATATACTGCATAACTGTAATCCTTGAAATACCTAACTCGGACGAAATTTTATTAATGTCCAGTTTCCAACCAACTCTTTCCATCAAAAGGAGGATTAAATCACGAATAACTTCATTCTTTCTGAAATCTCCCAATCTGAGGACTTCTAATTGGAAGTAAGAAGTAAAAATGTCTTCTAATGATTTTTTCTTTTCCTCAAAATTTGTTTTTAAGACAACTTCTGGGAAACCACCATAATAAATATATTCATCATACAAATTTGAGATTGTATCAAAAATGGGGCGAGTAATTCTACTTTTTCTGTCGGGAAGTTTGATTTTGCTATTTTTAAACAATAAGAATTCTTCAAAATCTAACGGGAAAAGTTCAAAGATATATTTTCTTCCCACAAGCGATTCGGTAAATAAATTTTTTAAATAAAAACTTGCCGAACCAGTCAGAAAACATTTTATTTTATAATGGTCAATCAGATATTTCACCACTCGGGGGAGATTCTTCACCAGCTGAATTTCATCTAAAAAGAGATACGCTTTTTGCGTAAAATTCAAACCCAAAAATTCAAGGGTTGATTTTATCCTCTCGTAATTTGTCTCTTCAAAATATTTCTGATTCAGCGGATTTTCTAAATCCAAAAAAATTTTATTTGATGAAGATATCCGTTCGTAAATAAAACGGAGTAATGAGGTTTTCCCGGTTCTCCGCATACCAGTGATAATTATTGCTTCTTTTGAATCTATATAAGCTTGTATCGGTCTGTAAAGTTTTCTTTCTAAAAGCATATTATTAATATACAAAAAGTAATGCTATTTGTCAAGTTCTCATTAAGACCGCTTCCGTCATTGCAAATATTTGCTCATCAGTTAAGTTACATTGTGTAGTTGCACCAGATGGACAGGCAGATACGCAACTACCACAACCTTCACAGAGCACTTCATTCACTTTGACAATTTTCTTCCCCCCCTCTTCCTCATATTCACGGGCATCGTAGGGACAGACCGATATACAAATCCTACATCCACTACATTTTTCTTCATCAACCTTGGCAACTGTAGGCTCGTGTGAAAGTTTATCAGCAGAAAATAATGAAGCAACCTTACCAGCACTCGCGGATGCTTGCGCAACTGTCTCAGGAATATCTTTGGGTGCTTGAGCACAGCCAGCAAGAAAAACACCTGCTGTTAACGATTCTACAGGTCTTAATTTTGGATGTGCTTCTGTTAAAAACCCATTTTGATCAATATTAGTTTTTAGTTTTTTAGCTAATTCTTTTGCGTTTTGGTTAGAAACAATCGCAGTTGCAAGAACAACCATATCTGCTGAAATTTCTATTGGCAGACCTGATAAAGTATCAACACCTTTGACAACCATTTCGCCGTCATCCTGAAAAACTTTTGAGACCTTTCCTCTGTAATATGTTACTCTATCTTGTTCCTGAACTCGCTGGACAAATTCTTCATAGCCCTTACCGCCTGACCGAATATCAATATAAAAAATGTACGCCTGCCCGTTATGGACTCTATGTTTGTAAAGTGTTGCATGTTTCGCAGTATACATACAGCATATTTTTGAGCAATAAGGCACGCCATTTTCGGTATCACGTGAACCAGCGCATTGTATAAAGACGATTTTTTGTGGAATTTTACTGTCAGACGGGCGTAAAACTTCGCCTTTTGTCGGACCTGAAGCAGAAAGTAGTCGTTCAAATTGCAAACCATCTATAACATCCGGATATTTTCCATAGCCGTACTCGCCAATGTTTTCTTTCGGGAATAAATCAAAACCGGTAGCAACGACAATTGCACCGACTTTTTCAGTACTAAAAATATCCTGCTGGGTAAAATCAATCGCACCTGCAGGACAAATTCTCTCACAAACTCTACACTTCCCTTTTGATTCGCGTTCGTTCGCGTTTTTTTCATTCGTGTTCATTCGCGTTTTCAAATACAAACAATGCTCCTTATCAATTACCGGTTTATTAGGAACCGCTTGTGGAAATAGTGTATAGATTGCCTTCCTTTTACCGAGCCCAGCATCAAACTCAGACAGAATTTTTACAGGACATTTTTCTATACAGAGTCCGCAGCCTGTACATTTTTTCCTGTCAAGACATGCCGCCTTTTGTTTGATTTTTACTTCAAAATTGCCAACATATCCTTTGACTTCTTCTATTTCAGAGTAGGTATAAAGTTTAATTTTTGGATGCTGTTCACATTCTACCATTTTTGGTGTAAGGATACATTGAGAGCAATCTAGTGTTGGGAATGTTTCAGAAAGTTGCGCCATTCTGCCACCGATAGATGCTGATTTTTCTACAAGAATTACCTCGTAGCCACTGTTTGCAATATCTATTGCCGACTGTATTCCTGCAATCCCACCGCCGATAACTAATGCCCGTTTTGTAACAGGCACTTTTATTTCAGAAAGTGATAGATTAAGTTTTGTTTTTGCAGTTATTGATTTTATAATTTTGATTGCTTTTTCAGTCGCAACATTTTTTTCTTTATGCACCCACGAGCATTGTTCTCTGATATTTGCAATTTCACAGAGATATGGATTAAGCCCAACTGATGAAACTGCCCGACGGAAAGTGTTTTCGTGAAGTGTTGGCGAGCATGCAGCAATCACAACGCATTCAAGTTGATATTCTTTAACTGCATTTTTTACAATATCCTGACCGGGGTCCGAGCAGAGATATTTATAGTCGGTGATAAACTGGACTTGTGACTTTAGAGATTGGACAACTTTTTCAATATCCACCGTTTGAGCGATATTTATTCCACAATGACAGACAAACACGCCAATTTTTTTCATAAAAACTTTTTAGATACAAGCGTTTCGGCAATCTGGACAGCATTAAGTGCAGCGCCTTTTAGTAAATTATCCGACACTATCCAGAAAGCAAGCCCATACTCTGATGAAATATCTTTCCGAATACGCCCGACAAAAGTCATCTGTCTTCCATCGGCATCAATCGGCATCGGATATTTTTTCTGTGCCGGGTCGTCTACAACAACGACACCTTCCGCATTTTTCAGAATATCCCGTACATCCTGTGGTGTAAGTTTTTCAGATGTCTCTATCCAGACCGCTTCTGAATGCCCCCGCATAACCGGGACACGAACACAAGTAGCAGAAATTTTTATAGTACTAGTATTGTCTTCAAGTATTTTTTTTGTCTCGTTAACCATTTTCATCTCTTCTTTAGTGTATCCTCCACCATTCTCTAAAAAAATATCAATCTGCGGAATCACATTAAACGCAATCCGGTATGGCAGTTTTTCTGCTGGCGGGATTGGTTCGTTTTTTGACCAAGCCATTATTTGCCGCTGAAATTCATCTAATGCTCTGCCACCGGCACCTGAAACTGCCTGATATGTTGCCACGATTATTCTTCTGATTTTAGCAGCATCGTGTAGTGGTTTTAACACGACGACCATCTGGATTGTTGAGCAATTCGGATTTGCGATAATTTTTTGAGATTTTGAGAGCGTGTGTGGGTTGACTTCCGGAACAACCAGCGGGACATCCTTTTCCATACGGAAACAAGACGAATTATCAATCACAAAGATATTCTGCTCGGCAAACCGCGGTGCCCATTCTTTTGAGACGAAAGCACCTGCAGAGAAGAGTGCAAGGTTAAGCGAGTAGCGAGTAGCGAGTAGCGAGTAGTCATTGATTTTGTTGATATCCTCAACGATAATCTCTTTATTTTTGAATTTTAATTTCTGGCCGGCGGTTCTTGAAGATGCGAAAAGATAAAGATTCCCGACGGGAAAATCCCTTTTCTCTAGCATCTTAACCATCTCAATCCCGACAGCACCTGTCGCGCCGACAACCGCAACATTGTATTGTTTCATTTTAGCCAGCCTTCTTTTTTATACCAGTTATATGTAATTTTTATACCTTCGTCAAGTGAAATTTTTGGTAAATAACCAAAATCAGATTCTGCTTTTGCTGCTGAGAACAGCCAGTTTTTTTGTTTTATTTCTTTTAGTTTATCAAAAGATAGAACAGCGGGTTTATTTGTAAGTTTTGCTGAAAGTTCTGAAAAAAATGCGGACAGCCAATACAAAAAATACGGGGTTTGTATTATTTTTGTCTCTGGATTTATTATTCTTTTTAGAAGAAGACAAAACTCGGTTAATGAAAAAACAGTATCATCACCTATAAAATATGTTTTATTTTTTGCTATATCACTTAACGCAGATGAAATCAGCCCGTCTACAATATCGGATACAAAACTTATACTGATATATTTTTCTTCTTCAGGGATTGGCAGGATTCCTTTTTGGGCGAACTTAAAAAAAACAAAAACATCTTTGTCTTGCGGTCCATAAATCACCGAAGGTCTTAAAATGGTCACCGGTAATTTTTCATTATATTTTTTAACTTCCAGTTCACCCAAAAGTTTAGAATATCCATAATGCGAAACTGGATTTGCCGGCTCGTCTTCCGTTTTTCGTCTTCCTTCTTCTGACGGACCGGCAGCCGCCTGTGAAGAGACATAAACGAATCTTTTCAGGTTTGGATTTTTGTCTAAAACTTTCTCAATAAGATTTTTTGTTCCTCTAACATTTGTTAGATAGAGGTCGTCGGGCTTTATTGCTCTTACAAGTCCTGCACAGTGAAAAACATAATCAACATCAGTAACTGCAAAATCAAGCGACGAACTATCCAAACAATCACCAACTACAATCTCAACTGGCAACTCGGCAATCTCAACAGGTAGTGTTTCAAGCCATTTAAGTTTTTTCGGATTTCTGACGAGACATTTTATTGAACAATTTTTTTTAAGTAGTGTTTTAACAAGAGTACTACCCAAAAAACCGGTTGCGCCCGTCACAAGTGCTTTCATTTTTTCATACTCGCTTTCTCAAGCAGTTCGTTTATTACTGCAACAAGATCCTGCAATTCGTCACCTTTTCTTACAAAAATTTTTCTGCTTGTATCACCTGAATTTATGATTTCTCTTATCTGTTTTTTTAACTTAAAAACAGGACCGGCAATCTTATGAGAAATATAAATAGAGACAACAGCCACAAAAACAATGTAAATCAAACTGTTGATTGCAAGCCATAAATGAATCTGTTTTATTTGTTTGCCAATTGTGGAAGACAGAATGTTCGGCAGAATGGATTGAATTGTAAGATAGGTATGATATTCTACAAGAAGAAGCATAACCACTAATACACCACCAATCATAAAAGCATATTTTAACTGCATCCGTTTATCAATAAGCACCTGTCTTCTTTTGTATTTTACATCCGCCATGGTCTTGACCCTCCGTTTTTCTATTTTTCAAGTATAGATAAATGCGATTTTGCTTCTTTTTCATATTTTGTATTTATAAGTTTGTTCCATTCGTCAATCGCTTTGGCTTTATAGTTACTTTTAGAAACCCAGCCGCCTGCTTTTATCATTTTTTCATATGCGATTGCAAGTTTTCTGCGAAACTCTAATAACTCTGGATATTTTTCCAAACAGGCAAGATATACATCAAGTTCCAGTCCTGGTAGGTTCAAAACATCATATAGATTAGCAAGTTCTTCGTAAAATCCTATCTCGGAAGGAAATTTTTTTATACCCGCCTGATAAATTTTAACCGCCTCTTCTTCTAATCCTTCTGCGCAGTATTGTTCGGCAAGTGTATAAAAATTATCCGGAATTTTTTTATAAGTTGCGGCTGACATTGTATCCCAGTCATCTTCTATACAGAGCCGATTATCCGGATATATAAGAACCCTGCCTAAACCAGTTTTTATCAGTTCCCAGTTGAAACATCGCTGTTTTCCGTTTTCATCAGTATAAAATACAAGCCCTAAAATCCTGCCATAGATACATTTTGTATTTTCTTTATCAATCACCAAAATTATATCTTTGCCTTTTAACTGTTTTATTGCGAACTCTTTAGCTTCAATGCCGCCGGGCTCATTTTCATATTTTTGATATGATGGGTGTGTTATTTCCGGCGTGTTCACGCCAAGCATCCGAATCGTCTGCCCGTCTGCTGTTTTTAGTGTATCGCCGTCTACAACATAGTCACATTTAAGTTCTTCAATAATATACGGGACTGACCAATCAATGAATGTATATTTATTTGTAGAAAGTTCAGCAGTATAAACTGAAAACAAGCGCGATGTCCAAAGTATAACAAAGAGCAGTTTAACTTTCATGTTTTTGGAAGATTACTATTTATGAACCGTTTCAATTTCAGTCTGCTAAAAAAACCAACCAAAACGAATTGGACACCGTAATAATTTGAGACCTTATCTTTATATTCCCAGAGTACTTTTCCAATTGTTGTTATATTTTTTTTGTTAGGCAGCAAAAATGCGAATCGTAACTCACCACCTATTGGTAAATCGTTTTCTGTTTCAATCGCAAGTCCGCCTAAACTTATATTTTTTATGATACCTTTGTATGAAATTTTACGGTTTGTTACATCAGAAATATCTACACCGGCTGTATAAACAATTCTTGGATATTTTCGTCTCTTTATGTCCATTAGAAATTAGCGCCTAGGGGGAGTTGAACCCTCAACATTTTGGTTCGAAGCCAAACGCTCTATCCAGTTGAGCTATAGGCGCTTTCTATTCCACTTTTACTTCTTTTTTACCAACTGCTTATGTATTCACCTCTGGTATCTTTTTTGTTAGCGTTAACAAAAACACTCCCAATAGTTGAAATATATCCCCAATTGCCTAAATCTGTTAAACTATCGCCTTCATCAAAATCGTCCATATCATCTGTGTCTTCATATGCGGAAAGCCCTATTTTAACAGTAGGCATGCTTTCCAGATACTTTGTTTGAATTGGACCTTTTCTACCCATAAAAGCATCTGCTTCTAATGGATAGACACCTTCCATTGCACCATAATAAATCCCGATAGCACTTCTTAGATTACCCAGTCCACCTTTTGTATATCCTTCTTTTGTTTTTCTCATCATTTCAGCAAATTTGGGAAATATAACAGACACAAGTATTGCGATAATCGCTACTGCTATTATTACTTCAATCAATGTGAACCCATTTTTTTGTTTTCTGATTGCTAAAATCGTTCTGCCTGGTAGAAGTTCAGCAGGTGGCGTAAATTTTTTCATAATCTCTCCTTTTATATTTTTTATATCTGTTCTCTGGCTTATTAGTAGCAGCACAATCCCGTCTTTATTTAACAATGGCTGACACAATTTTTCTGTTTTTGCCAATTTTGCGACTGCCCTTGTTATGATTATATCATATCGCTTTGTCGTTTTGGTGGCTATACTTTCGGCTCTATCCCATATAATATCTGCAGTGATATTCAGTTTTTTACAGAGATGTCTTAAAAACTCTGTTTTTTTCTTTGATGAATCCAGCAGTGTTAAAAAAATTTCAGGTCTTGCAATTTTGACTGGTATTCCTGGAAAACCTGCACCTGTGCCAATATCAAGAACAGCGGTTGGCTGTTGACAGTTGACAGTTGGGAATGCTAAAAGAACACTTAACGAATCCAAAAAATGTTTTTGGACAATTTCTTCATCAGTTGCAGGGCCTATTAAGTTGAATTGTTCATTCCATTTTTTAAGTTCGTCTAAATAAATTGAAAACTGTTCAGTTTGTTGTGGAGCAAGTTTTAGATTAAGTATTTTCAGCCCGGATAAAAAAAAGTTCAATGTTTCAGTTTTCATTTTATTTTTTCTTTAGCGAGCAAAAAATTCTTTTTTAACTCTTCATCATCAGGCGCATATTTTAACGCAATCTCAAAATACTCGGCAGCTTTCTGATAATCACCTTTCTGCCAGTATGCGACACCCAAATTATTCCAGCCTTGTGAAAGTGTCGGGTCTATTGTAACAGCATTTTCAAAGAGCCGAATACTTTTATTATATAACTTTTTTTCGTTAAATACAAGCCCTAAATTGTTGAAACCAGCAGAATAGTAGTTTATTATCTGGTTGGTAAAAAATCTTCTTTTACCGGAAGTTCTCGGCGGTAAAATATAAAAGTCAAACATCTCTTCAAAAATCTCTTTATTCCCGTAAAGCAATCCTGTGGGTATGGTTTTGTAAGCCGTTGGAATTTTTGAGATATTATCAGAAAAGAATGGTAGCCGATAATAATTATACGAGACAAGAATGTTTTCAAGTTCTATCCCGGATTTTATTTCGTAGTCAGGTAAAATCTCCGGTTTTTTTTCTTTAAGTTGTTGATAGCCCCAAAAGGTTTTGTAAAAAACAGCAAGCGAAATATCTTTTCGTTTCCCAAGACATTCCTGCTGATATCTCAGCGTAAATGTTGTTGTATCGTCGGGATTAAACAAAACGGAATATGGCGGTAAGGTTTTGAGTAAATCCATTGAATAATCGTTTCCGATAAATTCAAACCGTTTGTTTAACTTTGGCAATTTTATATGTATCAAAAAAAAGAGTCCAGTAATTATCAAAAAAGATATTTTTTTTTCATTTTTATATTGACTAAAATAACGAACTGCATAAAAAAATCCAATACAAACCCAGAGACCAAAAATCAGTAGCGGTAGCATAAGATACGGTTCTAATATAGGGAGTGATGTTTTTTCTTCTAGCGGTAAATTGGAAACTATAAAAAACACAGGTCCTGAAAAAAACCAGAGCAGGACCAACTGCCAGAAGACTTTTTGTTTTACAGAATAATAAATCCCTAATCCCAGAAATGGAATAATCCAGTAATCAAACTGCTGTATTAACACATTCAAAAAATTAAAGAAACTTTTAACTGTGGTAGCAACATTCTGTTCTGTTGGACTTTTCTCAGGATGAAGCCGAATACTTCCGTAATCAGCGCGTGTTAAAACCCTGTATAAATTTCTTAATGAGCCAGAAGGCGAACCCCAGTTCGCAGTCGGTTTCTGTGCAGACCGAACTGGCAGAAAAAGATATACAGAAAAACCCAGCAAAAAGGCAGGTAGAAGGTAAAAGGTGAAAGGTAAAAAGGTTTTGCCTAACCGAATAATCAGCAAATAAATAATTCCGGGAAGCAAAAGCACAAGCGTGTGATGGTTGCCGAGCGCAAGCCCGAACAAAAAGGCAGGTAGAAGGTAGAAGGTAGAAGGTAGAAACGAAATCAAATAAATTATCAAAACGGCAAAAAAAGCGTTCAGCGAATACATTTCAGAAACGATACTTAACGAATGCATAGACGAACTTAAACAAAAAAGTAATACAATAACTACAGAACCTGATATTAAGATTTGTTTTTTATTATTGAGAATTCGCTCACCAATTTTTTTTATTACTACATACAAAACTGAACAGGTCAACGCACCCCAAAATGCACTCATTAAATTGACACGATATGCGATATTCGCAAATGGAATGACTACTGTAAAAATTTTACCTAATAGAACATACAACGGATAGGCGGGTGGATGGGCAATCCCGAGAGTAAATGCAGAAACAATCATATCACCACTATCCCGATACGGTGAGATTGTCGGATACATCGTATAGAGGTAAATCAAAAATGTAAAATTAAAAATCAAAAATGGCATACTTAAAATCCTGTAAGGTTTTTTAAGTTCTGAGTTTTTTCAGTTATGTTTTCAACATTATAGATTCTAATCGGTCGTTTTTTATCATAGAGTTGTATCTTTATATTGTTTTTGGAACAGATTATTTGCTTGATAGAACTGTAAGGAACTTTCTTTTTTGTGCCGAAAATAGAGGATGGCGAAAATAAGTTTTTGTATTCAAAATGCACATTGAAAAAATTGAACACTTTCTTAAAACCAAAAATGTTTTTGGAAACAAAAGTCAGAACTGCTTCAGTATCTAAATCATTTAACGGCGTAGTATCCGTATCAGAATCATTCATAATTTGCTGGTTTTTCATATTTCTGTTTTTCAAGCCAGACCATAACAATTCCTATATCAGCCGGTGTAACACCGGAAATTCTTGATGCCTGCCCGACAGACAGTGGTCTAATCTGGTTTAATTTATGTCTGCTTTCTGTAAGAAGCCCAGGGATGTCGTTGTAATTGATATTTGGTGGAATTTTTTTTGTCTCTATTTTTTTGAACTTTTCAACTTCTGTGAGTTGTCTTTTTATGTAACCTTGATATTTTTGGGCGATTTCAATTTCAACTTCAATTTTTTCTTTTGTCCATGGAAAAATATCTTCCAAATTTTGTAGGACAAATGTCCTAATTTCTGACGACAAATTTTGTAGGACAAGTGTCCTATACTTCTGAAATTTTTTGTAAATGTCCTCACTAACCAAACCATACTTGTATCCATAATCTATCAGGCGCAAATCGGCATTATCCGCGCGTAAAAGCAGACGGTACTCTGCACGAGCAGTGAACATTCTATATGGATCAAGCACACCTTTTGTAACCAAATCATCTATCAGAACACCGATATACGCTTCATCCCGACACAGAATCAGTGGTTCAAGACCTTTAATTTTTGCAACCGCATTTATACCCGCAACTACCCCCTGTCCTGCTGCTTCCTCGTAACCGGAAGTTCCATTTATTTGCCCTGCAAAAAAGAGATTCTCAATAAGTTTCGTCTCAAGTGTCGGTTTCAATTGCGTAGGTGGGCAGAAATCGTATTCTATCGCATAACCCGGTCGTATCATCTGGCAATTTTCAAGTCCGGGGATTGTTTTCAGCATTTCATATTGAACATCATATGGCAATGAAGTTGCAAGTCCGTTACAATATACCTCTTCAGTATTATACCCCTCCGGCTCAAGGAAAATTTGGTGTCGTTCTTTTTCTGGAAATTTTTTTACTTTATCTTCAATAGACGGACAGTATCTTGGTCCTATGCCTTTAATCTGTCCTGAGAAAAGTGGTGCCCGATGAAAATTTGCTGATATAATTTCGTGTGTTTTGGTATTCGTATAAGTCAGCCAGCAGGGTAGTTGTTTCTGTGTAATGTGTGATGTGAAATGTGAAAAAGGTATTGGGGAAATGTCACCAGGTTGCTGTATACATTTTGAATAGTCAATTGTTTTACCATTTACTCTCGGTGGTGTGCCTGTTTTAAGACGCCCTATTTCAAACCCAAGTTTTCTCAGGGAATCAGAAAGCTGCATTGCGGCAAACTCACCACTTCTGCCTGCGTTAAATGTTGTCTCGCCTATATGTATAAGCCCTTTCAAGAAAGTGCCTGTTGTAACGATTACTATTTTTCCTAAAAATTTTATACCAGGCTTTGCGAGAATGCCAATTACCTTGTTATCATCAGTTAAAATTTCTACAACTTCTGCTTGAATGAGTTTAAGATTTTCTTGTTTTTCAACAGTATGTTTCATTGTAAATTGATACAGTTTTTTATCGCACTGGGCACGCGGTGATTGAACCGCGGGACCTTTTGAACGATTAAGAATACGGAATTGTAGCCCCGTTTTATCAGTATTTTTTGCCATTTCACCGCCGAGTGCATCTATCTCTCTGACAATCTGTCCTTTTGCGACACCGCCGATTGCGGTATTGCAGGACATCTGGGCCACGGTATCGGCGTTGATTGTAAGAAGCAAAGTTTTTTTACCAACCCGTGCAGAAGCCAACGCGGCCTCACAACCCGCATGCCCTGCACCTACAACAATCACATCAAATTTTTCCGGATATGTGAACATTTATTTCTTTTATGGTCTAAGTTCGTCTTTTTCCCAGAACCATTGCTGAATATATCTAATTAATCCTGTTCAATACTGATTTTAGTGTCGGAGAATGTTACACGGAAATGCAGACTTAACCCCTGAAATCAGCATTTGATTTGCCATATTTTACCAAGTTTTATCATTATTTTTAGCTCTTTGACAAACTTAACCCCCAACCTTTCCCAAACTTAACCCACGCTTTTCTGGTTACAAGGCAAAGAAACAAATATATGTGAATAAAACATATTTCCGTTGGGTTACTTGATATTTTTTCTACCATTTCTTTCCCTTTTTGGCTACAATAATTATTGAACAGCACAGGGGTGAATTATTGAACACCCCCAGCCAAAAAAGGAGGAAAAGAAATTATGGTAGAATATCAACTGATACTTAAACCGTTTTCGTATTCATATGAAGATTTAACTGATTCTGAAAATGATTTCATCAAATATTTTCAGACGATAAATCTCCAAAGTATCTCAAGTATTTCATAGATTTAGTTTTTCAGGGAATTATTTTTATAATGTATGCAAAATCTTCTTTTTGATTTATATCTACCAGTTTCATTAAGTATAATTTGATATATATACAGGTATATTTGTTTCTCGCCGATAATTTTAACCACGAGCAATTATCTTCAGGTGAAAAATTATTTTTTCCATATTTACCAACATGAAAAAAACCATATGTATTGCGTATTGAATTGGTAATATTATTTGGAGAAGCACTCCAGCTAAAATCAACATTTACAGTTTTTTCTTTATCAATACAGGCATATAATAAATGTGCATCGCGAGCATTCACCATTCTTATTGCTATAATACCAGGATTATCATCATATGAATATAATATATTAAACCAATTTAATGCTTCTTCTCCTTCATAAATTTCTTCAATTTTTCCGTTGGAGTAGTTAACTTTGATATTTGTAGTGTTCTTACAGTAATAAGCAATCGGTGTCGCATGATCTGCGCAGGTTAGTATAATCAATAAGTATGGATTACACACATAAAATGGAATACCTTCTACCCAGTCAACACCGAAAGTTATTGACCCAAATATGCTATCATGTGGAGAATAATCTTTAGGGAATATATTAAGAAATGAATACTCTGCAACTCTGTTTTTTCTGAAATTTATAAATTCATCTCTTGTGAAACTATTCAGAACAGTTACTGGATTAACATTTATATTGGCTTCACCTGTATATGGATTAAATTCTTGTCGTCTCTTTTCCAACTCCCTGATAAGTTCTTTTTCTCGTCTTGCAATATTTTTTTGTATTCGTGTTTTTGTAATGGTTTCAATTATACTTGCCCATTGTGTCAATAGTAAATAGCCTGCTGTCATAATAATAAAAAATAGCCATATTACCCATATATATGATTTTTTTGACTGGCGAAATGTGGCATTATCTTTTTCAGGAGAAACTTCTCTCTTCAAAACTTCATAACATAACCCACAATATAACGCATCATCTTTATTTTCGTAATTACATTTTGGACAGTTCATGTTTATTACTCTCTTTCAGAATATAAAACCCAAATACTGTTATTGTTTTCGTATACAACATACGGAGCATCAGCTGCAAGTGTGCAAAAACAAGATGATGTTTGGGGATATTGCCAAAGAAGACTACCAAGGGTAGGATGAATAAATAATAAACCCTTTTCTGAATCTGTTATTACACAATTGGACTTTACTACAGGAGAGATGTTTCTGTTAATTTCATAACCTATTTCATACTTCCACCATTCATAACACAAATTTTCATTAGGGCTCAATTTAATACAATAGAGGTAGCCATCTAGGGTTATAAAATATAAAAAATTCTCGTAGATTACTATATCTGATATTATTCCACTTGTATACTGCACTAGCCAAATTTGTTTACCAGTTTTCTTGTTTATTCCACACAAGAGTCCTTTGTCATTTCCAACAAATAACAAATTTTTACCAACAGCGGGTGAGGAATTAACTCTTGCTCCTGTATTAAATCTCCACTTTATTTCTCCTGAATAACAATCAACAGCATAAACAAAATTATCACTACAAGAATATAGAATGTCTTTATCAATTACTACTGATGGTAGTATTTTATCATCAAGATGCCATCCACCAATTTTTTTGTTCCACAGTAGATTCCCACTGCTTGAATCAATTGAGTATAAATATCCATCAAAAGAACAAAAATATATTTTATTTCTAGAAACAACAGGTGTTGAATTTACATAACCCTTTGTAGTAAAATTCCAAGATACCGTACCACTTTGCTTATCAACTACATAGAGATTATAATCAGCACAGCCAATATATATTTTCTCATTAGTAACTACAGGTCTGGTACAGATAGAATCCGACAGTAAACAAGTCCAATGACATACCCCTGTATACAAATCATATTTGTAAAGTTCATCTCTACAAGCAAAATAAACTATTCCATCTTTTATCACAGGTCTATCAACTATAGAGTCTACAAGTGTTTTTTTCCATAGCATACCAAGCGGAAAAAAGAACTTATCGCTCGTTGGTAATATTTTACTCTTGCTTACTCCAAAACTATAATCTGTTGTTTCCTGCTTATTATCTTCTTTTTCCTTATTACCAAAAAAATTTTCCATAAATTCATTATATGTGGGTATATTTGTAACAGCCACCATTTTTAATCTATCCATTTTTTTATTTGTTATCTTTTCGAAAACTTCATAAATATCCAATTCTGGCGAGTCGGTGTGAATTGTAAAAGTTGGATGAGCAGCGATATTTGTTGTAATTTGTGAAACATCATAAATAAGTAACCGCCAACCTACCAAATCTACAATTTCTGTTGGTCTATATGCTGTATCACCTTTATATTCTGAATCATTAGGAATTGCTACTATTCTATAGTTATTTTTTATAAATAGTTGAGGAGAAATATTAAAAGTCATACAAAGCGGGTCATCTTTTTTTATCGGCCTGTTTTTATGTAAATGTGGTAATCTATTTACCTTCCTTGAAATAATGTAATAATATCGCTTGTCGGGTTCAATTGTATCCTTAAATATCAAATCAAAATCTAATGTTTCATAAGATGCACCACGCCAATTTATCTTCCCTTCCCGAATATTACAATCTTTAATGTTCTCACTTATCATAATATCATAAACATCTTTTGTAGAATAAAAAGTCCCACCACCACAAGGAATAACTGGAAATGCATCATAATAATTGGATGTAAATTCTCCAATGGAAGTAAGTTTTATATAATCAGTATGGAACTCATATATAAGACAGAAATTATCATATATTATGCTTGATTTTTGGTTAACAGTAGAATCTTCGTCTACAGAATAAAGCACTGATAATACTATGAATACTAACCCTACAAAAACTAAAATTATCTTTCTCATTTTTTCATTTAGTTCTAACAACAATCACATCAAATTTTTCCGGATATGTGAACATAAATTTTTATTTTAAATCTGATTTCATTATATCCAAGAAAACCTTGTAACCGCAGATTTTCACAAATAGACACAGAATAAAAAATTATAAATGATTTTTGCGGTTGACTCTGTCTGTGTTCATCTGAGGCACAGCAGCAACTTCTATTTTTATTTCATTTTTCTCTCACTATGTAACGAACCCAATCTAAGCTATATGACTACGCATAATTTTTGATAACTTTCATAGCCACTTTAGTGGCGGTTATTTTATTTTTAGAGCATTGATAACTGCTTGTGAAACTTTTTGCAGATATTTTTTGTCTTTTAAGAGTTTTTCGTCTTCCTTGTTTGATAGATAGCCGTATTCTATTAAGATTGACGGGACTTTTGCGAATTCAAAACCGACAAGATGCTGTTTTTTGATACCGTCAACTTTTACACCTGTTTTTTTAATTTCTTGATAGACGGTTTCAGCGATTTTTTTTGAGTCATCTTTATACCACAAAACAGAGACGCCGCGTTTTTTTTTGTCAGGTGACCAGTTACAGTGGATACGCAGAAACAAATCGGCATTTTTTGAATTAGCGAATTCTGCACGAGCTTGATTATCTTCATCCTGTGTTTCAGCAGTTCGCCAGAAGTTTTGTCTGTCTCTTGTAAAATATACTGTTGCACCACTTTGTAAAAGCAACTCGCCTAATATCTCTGCGATATCTATAACCACATCCATCTCTTTTAAACCTGACGGGCTTTTACAACCGTAATTTACAATCTTTCCATCATAATTTTTTGTCCCGTGTCCGGGGTCAACAACAATTATTTTACTGGTTATTGTTTCAGTCCAGCAATAAATTTTTGTAACTAAACAAATTATCAAAACGGCAATGTATTTACTATTTGTAACACGCATTGGTATTCCGGCTCCTCTTTTAGAATTTTTTCCATAAGATACCTCTGTAAAAATTGGTCAAGTTTATTAGTTGCGACAGCGATAAGCAGGTTTTGTTCTAATTCCGGTGTAGCTTTAGATTTTGTTGTTCTGCTTTCTCCAATCCAGACGATTTTTTTTTCGGAAGTGCTGTAAACACCAATTTCAAGTTGAAATTTGTATGAATAATTTATACTCTTTTTATATTCACCGAAATCACTCTTATCATCCGAGCGAAAAGTTTTGTAACTGATGGCTGTCTCACATTTTTTTATTATACCGAATATTAAACCATCAACTTTCAGTTTATCAGCAACAACAAACAATTTTTCAAGTATCCGTGTAGTGTTTAGTTCTTTAGCTTGTTTAATCTCGCCAAGATTTACTTTTTTACTCATAATAACATTTTTAACACTATCAGGATGAACAATACGGTCGAATTTTTTCCTTTTTAGCAAAATGTTATACAGATGTTCAGATGTTATACGGCTTGTTTTCTCAGCGGTTTCGCGGTCAACAATCATTCGCTCTTCACGATTGTTAAACCATTTTTTTGATTTATCTTCTATAACGAATGGTGATTTCACAAGCGGTATAAACTCTGTCGCTACACCAGTAGGGAACCCGATAGCGACAGGACAGACAGCGATACTTTTTAATACAGGAATCTGTTTTTCTGAAAATATAACTTTACAAAATTTTTGTCTGCGTGGATATATAGAACAACCGGTAAAAGCAGTGTAAAGTATAAAGTATAAAGTATAAAGTAACAGGTAAAAGTTTTTGTTCATCTTAAAACAATATCTGCAACTGAATATGTCCGCCGTCAAAAAATGCAAAGGTGCCCCAGTCCTCTTTATCTAAATCCCAGCCGGTGATAAGTTTTATTTGTGATTTTTCGGTAAATTTATATTCAATTGCGAGTTTTAATCGGTTTTCTCGGTTGTATTCGGATTGAGAATTTTTCGTCCAATCTACATCATCGTGAATATATCCGACTTCTAATTCCGTATTTGAACAAATGTTCAAAACCACAGAAAGAAATCCGCCGATATTTGTTCTCGTATAATCATAATTTTGTAGTGATAAATAATGTTTCACGAATGAAAATCCATAGAACAATCTGACACTATTTAAGAGATACTGTTCAACAAACGGTCTGACAAGATATTTCTTTTCAGCATCGTTAAAATCTTGTGCTTGCTGTGGAATCGTAAACTCCTTTTTGTTTTTCGTTTCTCTAATATAAAAATCTGTGCAAAATTTCCAGTTTGAGCAAATGCTTAAACTGAAGTTTGAGTCAATAAAATAACTCTCGTGTGATTCACTGTAATTTTTTGTGGTATCCATTAAGTCATCATAACTGAAAACTGATTTTGTATTACACTCAAAGAAAATGTAACTTTTTATGTTATGCCCAATTTTTTTTATTTCTATACGCCATTTTTTAGGTGTTTTCTGATAAAATTTTTCAAAACCAAGATTTGTTGTGCGATGCTGAAATGCGTAGTTGTTATCAAAATCAGCCAGGATATATGCAAGTTTAAATCCATTCCCTTCATCCTTTGCATACCTTATCGCCCAACCTAAATCTGCATTATGTTTATAAAATTCCGGTGTGCCTAATACTGAAAGATAGATTTTGCTTAATGGTGAATACTCAAACTCTATCTCATCAAATGTTCTTTCGTAGTCAATTGTTTTATTTCTTATATGAAAAAATCTTGTCCATAATTTGTCATTGACAAGCGGTAATTTTATTTTTAATTCTTCCTGAAGATAAAGCCGTTTTATATCTAAACTACCGGCAGTGACTCTTATCCCTGATGAAGAAGCGAGGTATGCAAAATTCCGCTCGGGCAAAAAATAGTCCATAAATATATCTATTTCATATTCGTTATCAAGGTCATCACTCTTAGGAAATTCGGCAAAAACCAAACTGACAAACAAAAATATCAAAATTGGCAAAACAGAAAATTTCATATCCTATTTTCCTAAAAACATTTGGAGTCCAATAACTGCAAAAAACAAACCAAAAATTTTTTTAAGAACCGTGTCGTTTATCGGTTGAGCAAAAGTACCGCCCAAAAATCCACCAATAAAAAATCCAACCGCAATAAGTACTGCGATTCTGATATTGATATGTCCTGCTTGATAATACTTGAGTGCTGCGAGTAGTCCGATAGGTGGAATCATCGCAGCAAGTGTTGTCCCTTGCGCTTGATGTTGTGTCATTTTGAAAAGATAAACAAGTAACGGTATTAAAACAGACCCGCCACCAAGCCCGAATAATCCGCCAAAAATACCAGCAACTAATCCAGCAAAAAGATACGCAATGTTTAGCATTTTCCTGCCCTCCTCTGAAAAATTATTTTCCAACACAAAAGTTTGAAAAAATTCTGTCAAGTATTTGTTCGGTTGGCACTTCACCAGTAATCTGGCCGAGATAATTCAAAGCAGCCCTTAAATCCAGTGCAATAAACTCTTCTGAAAGACCTGCGGTAATTGAATCTCTTGCCTTTTCAAGTGAATTAATCGCATTTTCAACCAGTATTTTATGCCTTGTGTTTGATAAAAAAAACTCACTTGTGCTGATACCGTTTGATATAAATGACTCGTAAATAACCCTTTTTAGTTCGTCTATACCTTCATTTTTGAGCGCTGAAATTGATACAGCAGGTGCAACAATTCCAAGTTGCGAGATATCACCAATTTTTTGGGTAGGGAGGGGGGAGAATGGTGATGTGGCGAGGTCAGATTTGTTCAAAACAAGAATCGCTTTTTTAGAAATAACCAGTTCTGCAATATGAAAATCTTCTGAAGATAACCCTTGTGATGAGTCCAAAACAAACAGTACCAAATCGGCAGTTTTCAATCTTTCCTGTGCCTTTTCTATCCCTATCTGTTCTACAATATCCTGGCTGTGACGTCTTATACCTGCGGTATCTATCAAAATAAGCGGGATACCATAAATGCTAACTGTTTCTTCAATTATATCCCGTGTGGTGCCCGGTATTTCCGTTACTATCGCTCTGTCTTGACCTGCTAAAAGATTTAATAATGATGATTTTCCTACATTGGGCTTGCCTACAATCGCACATCTTACACCTTCTCTAAAAATTTTACCTGTTAAAAATGTAGAAAGCATTTTTTCTAATCCATCTTCTATTTCTACTATTTTTTTTGTTAATTCAGAACCTTCCAAGACAGGAATTTCATCCTCCGCACAATCTATCGCCACCTCCAGTGTAGCCAATGTGTCTACAACTTTGCTTTTTTGTTCATTTATTTTCTGCGATAAGGCGCCATTCAGCTGCTGTAATGCACAGGACAGGGCAATATCTGTTTTGGCTTTTATTATATCACACACCGCTTCTGCCTGAGACAGGTCAATTCTACCATTCAGGAACGCCCTTTTTGTGAACTCGCCTGGTTCTGCGAGCCGTGCACCATATTTTATACAGAGTTCAAGTGTTTTTTTAAGCGTGAGAAAGCCACCGTGACAGGATATTTCTACAACATCCTCACGAGTATACGACTTGGGCGACCTCATTATTGTCAGAAGCACTTCATCTACCAATTGTTCATTTTCTACAATTTTGCCAAGATGAGTAGTAAAGGAAGGGAGTTCAGATATGTTTTTTTTTGATTTTGGCTTGAAAATTTTTGAGGAAATATCAATAGCAGACGGACCGCTTAAGCGAACAATTCCTATACCGGCTTCACCAACAAGTGTTGAAATAGCAACGATTGTATCATCAGAATATATCTTCACCTTCGCTTTGCTCACCGAGAATAAATTCTCGGCTACATTATGGTTTGAATTTGCTCCATTGACAAGGAATTGAAATTCCTCATTTCACAAATTCATTTATTTTTTGGTCTAATAATAAGTTTCCTATCTTCGCCTTCACCTTCAGATACTGTTTCAACAAATTCACTGTTTTTTAAGGTTATATGGATTATTTTTCGTTCACTGGCAGGCAGTTTGATTTCTATCGGCTCGCATTTCATCTTAACTTGTTCTTCAAGTTCTTTCGCTTTCTTAACAATTCTTTCATTTCGTTTTTCAAGATAACCATTTATATTGAGCATTATATTTACACTCCGGCCTTCTTGTTTGCTCAAGATAAGTTTCAGCAAATATTCTACTGCCTTCATTGTTTGCCCCTGCCTGCCAATAAGAATTGCACTATCTTCAGATGAGACATTCAAAACCAGCCCAGCTTCTGTGTTTTCTGTTGACATTTTGGCTACAAAACCTGCTAATTCAAGCATTTTTGATAGAATCTCAACTGCCAATGTGGATATTTTTGGTTCGGTTTTTGCTGATGTTTTTTCTTTCTCTTTTGAATTTTCGGCAGCAGGATGTATTTTAGTGGATATTTTTACTCTTGAAGGTGCCGAACCCATCAACCCGAAGAGTCCTGATTTGCCTTCATCTAAAATTTTAATCTCTACCTCTTCTCTTGTCAGCCCGAGTTGTTTCAGTCCGTTCTCTATTGCCTCATCTACATTCCTGCCTGTTGATTCAATCTCCTTTTTCATACACTATTGCCTCCGTTTTAACTACGGTATTGTCAAATTTAACCACAGGTAAACACAGGTGAACACTGAAAAAATGTTATTCTGATGGAAAAGCCCGAAGAATCTCAAAACCGAGATGCTTCATTTCATTCAGCATGACATCTGTGTTAATCTGTGGTTATGAAGTTTTCTCGAAAATCAGCCATTGTTCTATAATCGTTACAACACTATTGGTAAGCCAGTATATCACCAAGCCGGATGGGAAACCTAAAAACATCACTGTAAAAATTATAGGCATCATAATCATCATTTGTTTTTGTGTTGGGTCTGCCGTGCTTGTGGACATCCATTGTTGCAAAAACATCCCGGCACCCATCAAAACAGGCAGAACATAATACGGGTCTTTTGTAGATAAATCAGCAATCCATAGAACCCATTGCGCACCGCGGAGTTCGTAGGCGTTTCTTAACATTGTAAACAGCGCCCAGAAAATTGGCAACTGAATCAGCATTGGTAGACATCCGCTGAATGGATTCACGCCTTTTGATTTATACAAGCTCCATACTTCAGCATTCATTTTTTTAGGGTCGGATTTGTATTTTATCTGGAGCGCTTTTACTTCATTCTGGATTGATTTCATTGCCTGTGCAGAAGCAAATTGTTTTTTAGAAAGCGGAAAAAAAACAATATTAAGAAAAATGGATATTATCACGATTGCCCAACCGTAATTATGAGTAATTTTATAAAGGAAGTTCAAGGCAGCAAGTGCAATTTCGCCAAGGTCACCGAAAAATCCGAAATCAACCGCTTTTTCAAGTTGTAGTTTGGTATTACCTATTTTAATTCCTTTAAGACGGCTAAAACCTTTTGGACCGGTATATGAAGTTATTGAAAACGATTTTTTTTCGGATGGACTGAACTCAATTTTGCTGGTAGAAGTGAATACCAACGGCATTTTTTCAACATCTGAAGATATTACTATTTTGAAACCATCTGTTGTCTGGCAGAAAACGGAAAGAAAATATCTGTTATCAATACCTACCCATTTTGATGAAAATTGATATCCGCCGAATTTCAGTTTCTCAACCTTTTTATGTGAATACGAAATCGTTCTTAAAAGTCGTTTGTTTTCCTTCATTTCTTTCGCATCTGTGCCTAATCCCGGCCCGATAGCCAATGATAAACCATCAAAAACTTTTGGGAACTTGGTTTTGTTCAAGATGGTGTATTTTATATCTATCAAATAAGAATCGTTACTGAAACAAAATGTTTTTTCTATGTAAAAATCGCTAGTGAACCGACCAAATTTTGTCTGATATGGCTGATTTTTTACGGGTATATTTGACCAGATACCGCTATCTCTGTCGTTAAGTAACTTCCCATCTAACACAAGTTCAACTGAAGTTTTTTCATTTAAACGTTCTTCTTTGATAAAACAATTTACAATTGATGCTTCGTTTTCACTTAAAACATAAATCGCCTTATCCGTTTTAATCTGAAAAGTTTTTGCCTGTTTTGTAGATAGGTCAATGGAAGCAGAAGGAATAGATGGACTCTGCAATGCTGATTTAGCTGTTTTTCTGGTATCGTCAACTGCTGATACTGGTGTGTTTGTAGATGTGATACGCTTTTTAGGTCCGAACAACCACTGCCAACCTATAAGGATTGCTATTGACAAAACGATTGCTAAAAAAGTTCTTTTTTCCATTTCTTATTTTTTTTCAGAAACATCTATGGTACAGCATCATAGCCACCTGGGTGCCAGGGGCCACATTTCAACAGCCGTTTTAAAGTTAAAAACCAGCCTTTTATAAACCCGAATTTTTCCAACGATTCCACAGCATACTGTGAACAACTCGGATAGAATCTACACTGTTGTGGGAATGGTCTTGCAAAAAATTGATATATTCTGATGAACCAAATTGACAGTAATCTCATATTTCTATACTTTTAATAAATTTGCTTTTTGGAATGCAGATAAGAAACAGCACTCAAAATCAGAATAACAAACAGTTGGTGAAATCTCATTTCGGGCAATTATTATAATATCCACATTTTTTGTAAAACTTCTATTATTAAGACGAAAAACTTCCTGCACTATTCGTTTCAAACGGTGTCTCAAACAGGCGTTCCCTAATTTTTCAGAAACTATTACTGCCAGCCGGGAAATATCCCGGTTATTCAGACAGATATAGAAACTATACCCACCTGATAAAATTTTTCTGGCATTTTTCTTGATTTCCAAAAAATTGTCTGATTTAGTTAACCGATACTGCCGAGCAAGACCCATTTACACCTGTATTAGTTTTTTTCTGCCTTTATATCGTCGATTGCTCAATATTTTTCTACCACTTGCTGTTCTCATTCTTGCCCTGAATCCGATTTTCTTTTTCCGTTTTCTAACATTCGGTCTAAAAGTTGGTTTCATAATAGGATTATTTTAACTTTTTTCTCTATTCTTGTCAATAGAAAACTTTTTTAATTCATATTGAAATCCCACGTGAAAATATGTGAGTAATAAGTCCTGCTATTGGTGGAAAAATTATTGTAGAGATTATCTTAATTACTACGAATCTTGCTCGCTTAAATATTTAATAAAAATTGTTTTTGGCAAAATAATCTGTAAAGCACCTACAAGTGCAAATGCAAGAAGAATAAGCGGTAAGGCAGTGATAAAACTTGCTATCCCAATTTTTAAGGCAGGCATTGCATATATAGGCATGCTAAATAAAATATAACCATACAAGCATAATACAACCACTAAAATTACAATCGTTATGACAAAATTGGACACGGTCCACTTCCTGAATTTGTTAGACGCTTCAATATCTGCGACTCAACTTCTAACTTCCCATTTGTAAGTTTGTGGATAGTTTTCTAACAGTAAACCTTTGGGACTGTGTAACCATGTAATTGGAAAATATCTAAAATTATGGAATTCCTTCAAGTAAAACATATGTTCCACTCTATCCTGATATGATTCACCGAGTCCCACCATCAATACACTATGAAATTCAAGTTTGGATTCATTTATAACCTCAGCTAGTTTTTTTCTCTTTTTCAAGAATCTGTTTCAGTTCCTTATATTTGTACTTCTAAAATTTTACATTTACTGAACCGTTAATAACCCGCCCGGGAGCGACTAAATCTTCCGACATGTCAGGAATATCATATTTTTCGTCAAACACGTTTTCACAATCAATTTTTACTTTTATATTTTTATATATCTTTTTTGAAACACCAATATCAAATGTCCAATAATCAACCAATGGTTTGGTATTCTCTATATCAGAATACATTTTATCTGTGTATTTCATCTTAGAATTTATTGCAAACAGATTTGGAACGTCGTAATTAATACCAAAAATCAGTTTATTATACGGTATAAATGCGAGCGTATTACCTTCTGTTTGAGGATTTGCTTCATCTTTAATAACTTCCGTATAACTATATGAATAACCCAAAGAACCGGAAAGGTCTAATGTCATATCATATTTAAGTTCCGTTTCTATCCCGCGCATTCGGACTTTGGAGATGTTATCAAATTGCAATGTATTAGGTGCTATGGTGCGGCTGGCAATAAAATCATTTCCTTCACTCTGATAGAGTGTGAATTTAGCAAACAACCGATTATTTATCATCCGATCGGCTGTTATTTCATATGACCAAAGATATTCCGGGACAAGTTCTGGATTGCCTTTCACAGTTTTTACCCCCCGAGTCATTATTGTGTAAAGGAGTGGAAGAGAAGGAGATTGGAAACCTTTTCCCACAGATGTTTTGAAAGTGGTTCTTTTATCCAAACGATACAATAGGGCAAATTTTGGACAGAATCCATACCACTCTTTTTCAGAATAACTCATATCAATTGGTTGTAAAGGAGCGGGATTTGTATCATAGAAAGAACCATCGTAATTTTTGTACCAGTCCAGCCGGCTACCCAATGTTAGCATTAATTTTTCATCAAATATGGTATATTCGTCTTGAAAAAATGGCGCAAGATAAATTTGTTTTCCTTTTGTTTGTGACTCTCTTGTAACAGTTTTGTAATCGGCTGATTGCGTTATTTCGCTATATTTATTATCAATACCGAATGTAAATTTACCGAATTGATTTGTAATGTGGTTCAGTTGTAAACCGCTGCCAATATCTTTCATGTCAAAATCTTCAACACTATATAAATTATTGTAATTTGGAGGCCGGTCAAAATCTATTAACCATTTATGATAATCTGAATACAAATTCAAATGCCACTGTGTAAACTTTAATTCCTTATTGAAACTTAAATATCCAAAAGTGGTAGTCATATCTGAATTAGAATATTTTCTTCCTCTACCAAACCTGTCATTATTACGAAATAGCCCAAGGGTAAAAGATGAATTGTTTGTCGGTCTGAAAATGAATTTAGAGTTAATATTCTGCTGATCTCTATCGCGTTTGATATTATAAGTTTGTGGATTCTTTTCAGCAATATAGCCATCTGTATTAAAAAGACGTCCGTTGACAGTATACGCAAATTTTTTAAAATCGCCTGCTTGAGATAAATCCAAAATTTTTGTATTCATCTTTCCAAATGAAGTTTTAATAAGCGTCTCCCTTTTTCTAACAGGCATCTTCGTAATGATGTTAATTACTCCACCCATTGCGCCGGAACCATATAAACTTGATACCGGACCTCTTACAACTTCTATTCTTTCCACATTTTCTGGAGAAATAAGATCCCAATCAAGCCAACCGTGACAGGGACTTTGTACTGGAATATCATCAACAAGAACAAGTGTTTTGCCCTGTTCATTAACTCCACGCAGAGTTACCTGTCTGGTTCTTGTTTGGCAGTACTGTGACTCTTGCATATTTATATCAGGAACTGTTTTAGTAATAAGCTCGTCAAGATTTTCAGCTTTTACTTTTTCCATATCTTCTTTTCCAATTATGGAAACATTGCCCGGATAATTTTTTAGTGGTGTTGCTGCCTTTGTTATTGAAATAACAATATCTGTTGCTTTACACAAACCAACCGGTGAAAAAAAACAAAAAATCATTATTAAAAAAATTTTCCCCATCTCAACCTCCGTTTTTCAATTAGTACAATTGTACTAATTGGATTTTTCCACTTGCAACCAAGCCACAAATTTACTATAATGTTTCTGGCGGAACGCAGTTCTATTCACATCGTTCACCCACGGTTAAAACCGTGGGTTATGAGCAGAACTGTACTTCCGCCTTTTTTACATTCATACACACTACCTCCTATTAACCCGATTAAAATTGGGTGCTACATTATTGTGTGAATTTGCTCCATTGACGGCAGGTTAAAACCCGCCATTCCGCAAATTCCTTTTTTATAATTGCTACAAAAATAAAATTCGTGCTACTCACAAAGAAAAAAAATTAAAACTCTTTCCCTGTCGTAGATACGCTTAATGTTCCATGTTTTACACCTTTTATTGATTTTAAGGTATTCGCCAGTTTTTCGACTTCGGCTGCCCTGCCTTTCACTGCGATTATTTCCAGACAGTTATCATGGTCTAAATGTATGTGCTGGGTTGAAATTACAATTTCCTGAAAATCGTGCTGGATATCGGTAAGTTTATTTACCAGTTCTCTCTTATGATGGTCATACACGAGAGTAATCGCACCCGCGATTTCGCCACCTTTTCTCCACTGTTCCGTCACAAATTCTTTACGAATTAAATCGGCAATCGCCTTTGAACGATTGGTATAATTGCGGCTATTGATTAGTTCGTCAAACTTCTTAAGCAGTTCGCTGTCCAGCGAGACGCCAAATCTGAATAATCTTCCCATTTATGTTATTTTCTTTTCTTTCTTTTCGTCTTTTTCTACAGCAGGTGTGCCAAGTGTTTTTTCAAAAATTGCTTTTTTTATTTCATCAGCAATTTTCGGATTTTCTCTCAAAAATGTTTTTGCATTATCCATCCCCTGCCCTAATCGTTCATTTTTATACACAAACCAACTGCCACTTTTTTCAACAATACTATACTCAATACCAGTATCAATAATACTTCCTTCAGGTGAAATCCCTTCACCGAATTTCATTTCAAACTCTGTTTGCTTGAATGGTGGTGCAATTTTGTTCTTTACAACTTTCACACGAACACGAGTCCCAACCGCTTCATCACCCTCTTTGAGTGTTGTGACTCTTCGTATATCCATTCTAATTGATGCATAGAATTTTAATGCGAGACCACCCGTTGTGGTTTCGGGGTTACCGAACATTACACCTATTTTCTGTCTGATTTGGTTGATAAAAATAATGGATGTTTTGGATTTTGAGACAATTGCAGTAAGTTTTCTCAACGCTTGAGACATCAGCCGTGCCTGAAGCCCCATATGCGCTTCGCCCATTTCACCTTCTATTTCTGCTCTCGGCGTAAGCGCAGCAACGGAATCAATGATGATTATATCAACTGCGTTACTTCGGACGAGTTTTTCAGTAATTTCAAGTGCCTGCTCACCACTATCCGGCTGAGAAATAATAAGTTTATCAATATCAACACCTAACCTTGTCGCATAAACAGGATCCATCGCATGTTCAGCATCTACATATGCACAGGTGCCGCCTAATTTCTGGCAACTGGAAATAAGTTGAAGACAGAGTGTTGATTTGCCTGATGACTCAGGCCCGAAAAGTTCTATGATTCTGCCTTTAGGGATACCGCCAACACCAATTGCAACATCAAGCCCGATGATGCCCGTCGGTATTGCTTCTACTTTCTGGTGTGGGCTTTCGCCAAGTCGCATCACTGCACCTTTCCCGTATTCTTTTTCTATCTGTGAAAGCGCCAACTCTAATGCTTTTTCTTTGTCTGATTTTTCTACTTTTGACATATAGCCCCCTTTTAACGGCAAATTCCAAATCCCAAACTCCAAATTCTAAATCCTGAATTTTCAATTAGTCCAATTGGACTAATTCATTTTTCTTCTAACTCTTTTACTGCTTTATTCCAAACATCTTTCAGTTGTTTAGTTGTACTGCCTTTTTCTTCTTTTTTACCGGTAATAGATTGCTTAACTCTATCAGCAATGACTTTATGTGGAATAGCATCTATTATTTCGTAAAGTTTTTTCTTATTCATGCGGGCTATAAGTCTCATTGCTTGTTTTCGGGTCATTTTTGCAGTAATTTCATATTTGGCTTTAATCGGCTCAGGTAAGTTTTTGAGGTCTTCATAGACCTTTGCATACTGCTTCTGGAATTTTACATTATCTATTTTGATGAGTTTATCAATACTGTTTTTTTTCAACTTATTGATATCAGTTGCAGCAAGATATGATTTTGCTAATGTCTTTAATGTATAGCCAATCATTTTGTCTTCCATACTGATTTCCTGAGAAAAAAGCATACCACACTGAAATCTGAAACTTATTATTAACAACAGTACAATCTTCAGCATAAAATTCTCCTTTATAAAGATTATAGCAAAAATTATGAAAAAGTCAAGAAAAAAATTACAAAATCAAAATGGAGGTGAGGGGAATTGAACCCCTGACCTCTTGCATGCCATGCAAGCGCTCTCCCAGTTGAGCTACACCCCCTATTTTTCTATATATGTTCTGTATATTAAGTTCCCGCCTCGGTTGATATCAAACAGTATACCTTCAGAAAAAGATATCTTCTTTGTTACTGACTCAAATTCGGCGAGTGTAGTTGTTTTTGTCCGATTGATTGCTCTTATGATATCGCCTGTATAAAGTCCCATCTCGGCTGCTTTTGAGTTGTTTTCTATCTCAACAACCACAACACCCTGTTCGTCTGGCGAAATATTCAATTCTTCTGCCAGTTCTTTTGAGAATTGTTTTACTTTCATACCAAGCCATTGGGCAGTTTTTTCCTTTTCTGATTCTGGTCTTGATGGAGCTTGAGTAATACTTTCAGGCCATTCACCAAGAATAACCGAAATCGTCTTTTGGGAACCATCCCGCCAAATAACAACATCCACTTTTTTATTTGGTGGAGCAGCCGCTACGGTATCCTGCAGTTTTTCTGGTGTATCAATTTTTTTGCCATCAAATTCTAAAATGATATCGCCACGTTTGATACCTGCTTTATCAGCTGCGGTATTTTCTAACACATTTTCTACAAGAACACCCGCAGGCGCTTTAAGTTGCGACTGTCGGGCAATCACCTCATCAACCTTCTTTATATTGACGCCAAGAAACCCTCTGTCTACTTTCCCTTTGGAAATGAGCGGCTCCAAAATCTCTTTCGCACGATTTATCGGTATTGCAAAACCAACACCAACAGACCCACCGGATTGACTGTAAATAAGTGTATTGATACCAACAACCTCGCCATGTATATTAACAAGCGGGCCACCGGAATTACCGCGGTTTATAGACGCGTCCGTCTGAATAACATCGCGATACACATTCCCTTGCGCTTTTATATTCTGTCTTTTTGCTGAAATGATGCCGACGGTAACCGTTTGTTCTAACCCGAAAGGCGAACCAATCGCAATCGCCCAATCGCCAACACGAATCTTATCTGAATCGCCTAATTTAGCGACCGCAAGTTTTTTAGGTGCTTTTATCTTTACTACTGCTAAATCCGTTTTGGCATCTTTGCCAATAACCTTTCCAGTATATTCTCTGTCATCTGCAAGTTTTACAGTAATTTTTTCTGCCTCTTTCACAACGTGATAATTTGTAAGAATATAGCCATCCTGGTCTATCACAACACCGCTTCCCGCACCTTCAATCCTTCGCTGGTTATAGTACTTTTTTTGAGGTTTTTGCCGACGAGGCAACGGCTGACCAAAAAAATCGTCAAAAAAATCGTCAAACGGGTCTGAGAAGAAAAAATCAAACGGCACTATTTCTTTTATAATCTGCTCGGTATAAATTGATACAACCGCTGGCTTCACCTCTTCTGCTACATTAACAAATGCTTCCTGCAGATTCAAGACCTCCTGTGAGACAGATGTTTTAATCCCAAGCGATGTGTTCTGTTTTTTTTGCGATTTACCAATAGCAAATGCTAAAATAACTAAACCTAAAATAACAACCGTCCAGAAAAAATTTTTTCGTGCAGAATTCGTATTGGTCATAAACACCCCCAATAACTACAAATTACAAATTACAAATTACAAACATTCTCATTCGCTAAAGCTTCGGAGAATAGTCCTACGGAGCATTGGCGAAGCAAGACAAATTCCAAACTCTAAATCCTAAAATTTCAATTAGTACATTTGTCCTAATTGAAAAACCAAAAATTACCGACGAGCAAAACTTATTTTGTTCTTAATGCTGGAATTTGTATAACTGTTTCTGGTGAAGACACATTATACCCCACAGCATCAAAAACCTCGCCTGATGGCAGAAACCCGCAGACAACATAGCCCCAGTTTTTAGGATTTCCTCGTATATAATTTTGTGGGATTCCTATTCTAACTTTTTTACTCTCTACTCCCCCTCCCCCCCCTACCCCCCCTGTTAGTTCAACGCCAAATACTCGCAATCGGGTTGGTAAATCGTTTCTGTTATATCTGAAAAGTTCGGCAGCAATAGTAGAAACAGAAATCGCATACTCCCAAGCAGAAACAGAATCAGTAAAACCGCTATGCCCTGCAAGGAAGGCAGTACTACCAACATTATTTTTTTTGTTCATATCAATATAGACATCTATAGTTTCTGTTTCTTGAGAAGATACAAAAATATCAAAAATAAGAATATCCGATGATTTCTGGACACCAAACGCCGTTATATTACAGATGGAGGAAGAAGAACTCAAAATTTCGCTGTCTTCAAAGTAAACAAGGTAATCGCCATGGTTCCCGGCTGGTATATTAGTTCCTGAGAAATCTGCTACCAAACCAAAAAATGGTACTGATATTTCTGACGGTGGTTGCAAACCAACTACACGATATATATTTGACAGCCCCGCACGAAACCACATATCATTCTCTTTTTTTCTATCAGTATCAACTGATACATAATTTTCATACCATATCGGTTTTTCTAAAAGATAGAGTTCTTCTAATACCGCATCATATTTTTCAGTAGTATATGATTCAGAATCGGCATATTCGTCTAATTTTGTCCGTGTCTGTTGTATGTAATTCCACGCAAGTTTCTGAATAGGAGCATCAAGCCAGCGAGACAAATCCGGCGCTGATAATACTGGTATATTTTTTAGTTCTACAGGTTCACCTGAAGAAGAAATAAAAACAGTGTAACCAGTTTGGTTTACTAATTCTAAAACTTCTTGGGCAACAATTCCCATATATGGACAAAAAACAACTGGCTCTTCGTCAAAAACTTCAGAATAAACCTGTCTGCCTTTATTAATCTGCTGTTGAACATCGGCTACAAGTTGGGCTTTGTAAAGCAGTGGCAGTAGCACTTCTGTATAGGTGGTCCCAGCAAATTCGGCAAGATTATCCGTTTTCATTTTTTTTATAGTTAACTTATTCTCGTCAGAAAGATTTTTTAATAGGTCTGATGGAATTACAAAAATATTTTTGGCAGTTGTTGAGAGCGCAATACTAAAATTTTTAATATCTTCTTCAGTATTTATGTAAATAACGGAACAATATGTATAAGAGATAAGCGATAAGAAATAAGCGATAAGAAATAAATACTGTTTCATTCTACAATCAGTACTGACACCCGACCACCTTTACCATCGTCAGCCGAGACAGGATTCTGTGGGTCTATCACCCAATTACCATCTGCTTTGAATTTATAATTATATCTGCCTGGTTTAACTTTTAATATTGATTCCCACACACCATCAGCATTTTTCGTCATTATACCTTGTCTGCCATCCCAGTTATTAAAAGTTCCAGCAACAAAAACTTTCTGTGCAGTATCATCTTTATACTGGAAAACAACACCGTTTTCTGTTATTTTTGGATAGTTGCTTTTTTCTTTTACAGGTTCTGGTTTTTGTGTTATTTCCTGTTTTATCGGTTCTTTAGGTTTTCCTTTTTTTACTGCCACTTTCCGAATCCGTTCTACAAGCATCAACGATGGGAATGCAACAATCACGATACCGATAATAAACCCAGCCCATAACAGAATTTTTTTCGTCATTTCAACTCCTTTTTTAACGCAGATTGCCGCTGATTTTAATCGCTGATTACCGCTGATTTCATCTGCGTTATTCTATTGAAGATAATTATCTTAGATGCACTTTCACAGACAGAAGTATACAGATATGCTTCTTCAAAATTTTTGCCAACTGCAAAACTACCATGCCCTTTTACGACAACAACCTTGTATTTACCTAACATTTGCGGTAGATTCTCGGCAACACATTCTGATGAGATTGTCTCTTTACATTCTGTTAAAACAGGTATTTCAGGTAGATAGTAATTCCCTTCCATATCAATCGGTATTATTTTTTCGCAGTTTAATGAAAGCGCAATTGCGTTGGGCGGATGCGCGTGTATTATCGCTTGAACTTCAGAGTTTGCGAGATAAATTGCACGGTGTGCTTTAATTTCAACTGATGCATCTTTATCTCTTTTTTCGTCTTTGAGATTTACTGCTACAAAATCTTGATATGATAAATCGCCAAGCCGTGCACCGTGTCGGGTGATATAAATCGTATTTGCTCGGCGGCACGAGACATTCCCGCTATGCGAATTATTAAGCCCCTGAAACATCATCTCACGCCCGAATTTGATTATGTCGTTAAACATTGCACCTCCTCCCGCCCCCATCAATCATTTATTCTCGGAAAAAGCGGTTTTTGAACCTGTTTTTCAGCGATTATTTTTTTCAGTTTCTCTGCTGTATCAGGCATAAATGGACCTATTGCTTTTGCGATTGTTTCAACTACTGAAAAAAGGTTCTCAAAAACAAATTGTAGCCGTTTTGGGTCTGTCTTAAAAAGAAGCCACGGTTTTTCAGAATCAATCACTCTGTTCGCTTCATCAATAATTTCCCATATCAATTCAAGTGATGCTGTTAATTCAATATTTTCCATGCTTTTTGTAAATCTGTCATCAAAACTATTCAGTAATCTGCCGATAGAAAATTCACTACATGCTTTCGGAACAACATTTTGTAAGGAATACTTTTCTACCATTGAAAATATGCGGGATATAAGGTTACCTAAATTATTAGCGAGGTCGGTGTTATATCTTTCCTGAAAACTTCGTTCTGAAAAATCGCCATCCTGCCCGAATGGTATCTGCCGTATAACAAAATATCTATAAGCATCACAGCCGTATTTATCAATAAAATTATGCGGGTCAACAAAATTACCTTTTGATTTTGACATCTTTTCGCCATTGACCGTCCACCAACCATGCGCAAAAACTGTTTTCGGCAGTGGTATCCCTAATGCTAAAAGCATTGCAGGCCAGACAACTGTGTGGAACTTAAAAATTTCTTTACCCACGAAATGTACATCACAAGGCCAGATGTTTTTTTCTTCAGCAGCAGAAATATAATTAAGCAATGCATCAAACCAGACATAAATTGTATAAGTTTCATCGTCAGGTACAGGGATTCCCCATCTCACATTTTTTCTTGAAATGGCTAAATCTTTCAGCCCTGATTTGACAAAGTTTACGATTTCAGAAGCACGCCAGGACGGCTGCATAAAATTCGGATTCTGTTCGTAATGTTCAAGCAGTATATTTTGATATTTTGCTAACTGAAAAAAATACGAATCTTCCTCTAACCGTTTTACATCTTTTCCACAATCAGGGCATTTCGCGTCTATAAGTTGGGTATCTGTATAGTATGATTCACACGCAACACAATACCAGCCAATATATTTACCTTTGTAGATATTACCGTTTTTAAGCAACTGCTCAAAAACAGATTGAACCTTTTTTATATGTCTATATTCAGTTGTTCTGATAAAATCGTTATATGAAATATTCAACCGCTGCCAGAGTAGTTTGAACTCGTCAACAATTTTATCTGCCCATTGCTGTGTTTCATAATTATTCTGTTGGGCTGATTCTTCAATTTTTGCGCCATGCTCGTCAGTGCCTGTCAAAAAAAATATATCAATCTTTTTTGAACGGTAATATCTGGCAAGCACATCAGCCGCAATCGTTGTATAGGAATGTCCTAGATGTGGTTTGTCATTTACATAATACAGTGGCGTTGTAATATAAAATATTTTTCCCATTTTTCTATTTTAGCTGTGCAGGATGAAATTTTTTAGCACGCCCATCTTCAAACTGCACGGTAACTTCTGACTTGAAGATATTAATACCTGATATCTTCCCTTTGCCTTCTGGAAGCGTAATTTCATCGCCTACTGATGGATAGTTTTTACCAGCAGAAATATAAAAACTATGTTCAAACGCCAGGCAACACATAAGCCTTCCGCAAACCCCGGAAATTTTGGCGGGGTTAACAGCAAGGTTCTGTTCTTTTGCCATATCGGCGGTTACTGATGTAAAATCTTTCAAAAACCGCTGACAGCAGCAAATTTCACCACAATGACCAAGTGAGCCTAAAATTTTTACCTCATCCCGAACACCAATCTGAACCATTTGGATTCTTGTTTTAAGCACCGCACCTAATTCTTTCAGCAGTTCACGGAAATCAACCCGTTCTTCCGCTGTGTAATAGATAAAAAGTTTGAATCGTTCAAAGGTATACTCTATCATTGAAAGGTTCATTTTAAGCCCTAGTTTTTCTATTTTTTCTATCACAATCGGAAGCGCCTTTTTGGCAGCTAATTTGTTCTCTTCAATCTGCTTGGCATCCTCGTCTGTAAAAAGCCGAACAACTTTTTTCAGTGGTTCTTTTGTTTTTATCTCTAACATCTGTTCCGGGATTACTACAGTGCCAACTTCTAATCCGTTTTCCGTCTCAACCACAAGAATACTATTCATTGATACATCAATAGAACCAGCATCACAATAAACTATATCTTTTGTCCTTCTTACCTGCACACCAACAGCAAGCGGCATAATTTTTTCCTTTCGCTTCGCTCACCCCGACAAACTCATCCTTAATACTTCTAATGCTAACGATATATTCGCATTCCGTCTGATATAGTTTTTTATTCTTAACACATTTTCCAGTTTCTGAATGTTATTTATTCTTGTCTGACTTGCAAGTATATCCAGGAATTTGATAACTTCTTTTCTGTTAAATTTTTTGGTCGTATAATGTCCATTTATAAAATCAGCAAAAACATTCCTATATTCTGATATTAAATCCTTATCATTTACAAATTCCAGTGCTTTACCAAGTGAACCTATAGCAACAGAGGTTATGAAATTCAGTTCTTCATCAGTTAGGTTATATTTTCTAATCTCATTCTTTATTTCGGCGTCAGAAAGCGTACTAAAATGAACTGTGACACATCGTGAAATTATTGTGCGTGGCAGCGAGCCAGGTATTGATGTGATAAGAATTATGACAGTTTGAGTTGGTGGTTCTTCAAGTATCTTTAATAGTGCACTGGCGGATTCTTCTTTTATTAAATGTGCATCATCAATTATTCGGACATTATAACCACCCATCACAGCACGGAATTGTAAGCCCTTAATCATATCTCTTATCTGGTCAATTGAAATCCATGATTTATCTTCTAAAATGGGAATCGTTATCACATCAGGGTGTGTAGCGGACTCTATTTTTCGGCATGAGATACATTCTCCACATGCTTTTTTTTGAGAACTGCTGGTTTTATTCTGGCAGTTTAACATTTTGGCAAACTCTAAAGCAACCAGTTTCTTACCAATCCCAACCTGCCCTACAAACAAATAGGCAGAATGAACCTTTTTATTATTTACTGCTGAAAAAAGCATTTCTACCTGTTTTTTATGACCTATAATTTGCATATAGGAAATTATAAATTATAGCCACGAATGAACACAAATTTACACGAAAAGATTTTAACAAAAAATTAAAATTAGTGTTTATTCGTGTTAATTCGTGGTTATGCAGTTTTCTTGATAACGATATCAAAAACTTTTGTTGCTATATTTTCTATTGTATCACTAGCATTTATCTCTTTTATTCTGTTCGTGAACTTTTTGGCAAGCCACCTATAACCGTTTCTTACTTTTTTATGGAATAAATAATTCTCATTTTCAAGCCGGTCTTTTCCTCTTTTCTGCGCACGGGCAAGACCTTTTTTTATATCTGCATCAAAATAGATAGTTAAATCGGGTTCACAGCCATCTGTTGCAATTTTGTTCAACTGCATAATTGTTTCTATATCAAGCCCTCTGCCAAATCCCTGATATGCAACCGATGCATCTGCATAGCGTTCGCAGATTACAATTTTGCCGGATTTAATAGCCGGCAGAATTAGTTCTTTTGTATGTTGAGCCCGACAGGCTTCGTAAAACAGAAGTTCGGCAAGCGGGCAAATTCTGTTTTTGGGGTTCAGCAAAATTTTTCTGATTGTTTCTGAAAAAAGTGTGCCGCCTGGTTCGCGTGTATGCACTATATCAAACCCCAGTTTTTCAAGTTTTTTTATCAGTAATTTGGATTGCGTGGTCTTCCCACAGCCGTCAGGTCCTTCTAATGTTATAAAAAATCCTTTTCTCATAAATCACGAATGCAACACGAATTTTAACCGAATACACGCGAATTATTCGGTTGTTATTCGGTATCTCTGTTCGGTGTCTTTATTCGGGTTTTATTTCTTGCCAGGAGTCAATTGCTACAGCATCTGAAAAACAAGGAATCGGCTGATATTTGAAGTTTGTATTATACCAGATTTCCGGTATTTTATTATCGTCAAATGAATTGGCAGAAATAGACCCAAAGAACTTGCCATTACCATCAACTGAAAATTTGCCAGCGCAGAATATAAAACCTGAGAAAAAAACATTATCCAAAAACTTGTAGACAGATGTCTGAGTATTTGTTATAGAAACTGCGCCACCGCCTGAACCGATAAATGTCAAATTTCCCATAATTATCAAACAGCCCGTTTGAAAAACGGGGCAGTCAACAACCACCTCTGCCCAGTTAGACGAATTGTTTAAACTGAACTCCTTACCATCAACAGTATCTACAAAAATCACTTTTTCAGTGGCATCCATTGTTAAAAGTTTTTGTTGTGGAATACTGCCGTTGAAATATGTGCCGGCTTCTTTGGCTTTTTCTTTAAGAATATTCCAGTTAAAATCATTATAAAATCCGCTAATATTTTTGAATGTAGCAGGTTCAAAACTGTCTTCGGGGTCGCCGTAAAAATGCAAATTTGTAAAATATCTGTAATCGTTTGAATTTAATTTCGTATACGGCACGATATAGCCACAGCCAGTAGAATATATTTGAATATCGGTCGGTATATACTCGTCTACAAAAAAAATATCACCGCCTGAACATATGATTCCCCATTTTATTTTATCGGTCAGCAGTTTCAGTTTAGAAAACGAGGTCAGTGCATTTTGCATTTCAGTCGGGAATAAACTGACGATAATTGCTTCAATTTTTTCTTTTTCGCCACGGTAATTACTTTCAGAAACTATTTTGATCTTAGCGCCGATATTTTCTACTTCTACCTTTATTTCACCCGATGCAAAATCATTATAGACAATTTTTTGGGTTGGCAAAAACGCAAAATTGCCTTTCAGTTTCCAGATTGTGCGGTCAATACCTGCTTCCGCTAACGCCAATGCTTGTGATACGATTCGTACTTTTACATCTTTTTTAGTTTTGTTTGCTGTCAGAAAAACTGTTGAAGAACTAAGAGTTAAAAGCACCAGCATAACTAAAATCAAAAAAAATGTTGAATACCCGCGATTATTCATATTACCTAATTTCTTACAAATACATCAGTTGAAAAATTGAAATTATTTTTGGAATCGCTTAAGTATGCTGCTATTGAATATGTTTTATAACTTGCAGAAGAAAACTTAACAGATACGAGATTATCGCAAAGTTTTTGGGTTATATTTCGTCGGTTAATATACAGTGCTGAGCCTTTCTGGTAGTATGAAATTTTTTCAGTTGATGTATAAAGTGAAAACAAAACCATTGAGTTCTGCGGACAATTTTGTGAAAATCTATCAATCACAATTGTAGAACTTTCTGCCCGACGCAAATCGTTAACCAAATTTTCAAATGCTGCTACAGATTCGTCTCTTAGATTGATATTCGCCTGTGTTTTAGAGAGAGTATAAAAACTATTTTTGAAAAAATAAATTACACCTGTCCCAATAATTGATAAAAACACAACTGCCAGAAGCGCCTCTATCAATGTAAAACCTTTATTTTTCAATTTTAGCAAGCAAAAAATTGACATCGTTTCTGGCTTCCGAAAAACCGAGATTCTCAACAACGATTTCTTTTGTCTGATAGCCCGCTCCGGAAGCGACTACCCTGAATGAGCCGGAAGGCAAAAAATTCAGTTTGTACGCACCATTACATCCGGTATAGGTATTGAATATCGTACCGGGTATCTCCACAAACCCATTCTCTATACCACCGGAAGCGGTTGTTGTCACACGCCCGGAAACTGAACAGCTACCGAATTTAAGTCCACTGTAATTCGCAAACAACGATGACATAGAATATGTTTTTTCGCCTGCAGAATCAAACCATTTCAGAACGACATTTGCCATTTTCAAATCGGTGGTATCAGGTGCTACTGCCAGTTTCCCGAATTCTTCCGTCATAAACCATACTTCAACCAGCCAGTCATATTTTTTATTATTATCAAAAAACGTCCCGCTTGATTCACCAATAAAATAGAACGGTGTAGCACGGAGTTGTTCTAATTGACTGCGTGCAAAATTTGAAGCAACTGACATATCCTGAGATGTTTTTTCGCTTACATTGACCTTCATAATAAGCTGGGCAAAGGTAATCACAATATAAGAAACCAGCGCAAGAAACAAGACAATCTCAAGATAGGTAAAACCACTATTTTTTTTACAATAATCGGCTTGTTTTTTATCTGATTTAGGCATAATCAAGTTAATAGGACGCAGATTTTCGCAGAAAAAAACAGATTTAAAATTTATACTTTTATAATCTTCGTAATCTGTGAACATCTGCGTCCAAAAAAGAAAATTTCTATACGTTAAATTCGCTGTTTAATAATATCAAAAAAAATAAAAAAAGTCAAGCAAACTTCGTAAAACCACGAAATCACAAAAAAAGTTATTATACCTGACCTCAGTCAGCCCACTAAAGTGGGGATTAAATTTCGTGCTTTCTAACTTTCGTGTTTTCGTGGTAATGTTTTATAATTTCCTTGAAAAAGACTATTTGGCTAAAACTAAAAACTGATTTTTTTTAATCTTTCAAGGTATGCCAAATCGGTCTGGTCAACTTTAAGCGGGGTTATAGATATATACTTCTCGTTTATAGCCGAGATATCAGTATCTTTTATCGGATAACCGGAAAGCCGTTTCCCGGCAATCCAGTAGTACTTGAACCCACGCGGGTCAATTCTTTCTTCAATATCATCATTATAAATCCGTTTTCCCATTTTTGTTATCTTTATGCCTTTTATTTTATCAGTATCCGGAATATTTATGTTTAAAAAAGTGTATCTTGGTATTTTTAATTTTAGCGATTTTTTTACTATTTTATAGATATAGTTAGCGGCAGAAACAAAATTGTTTTTGCCGTCAGGCACAAGCGAAACAGCAACAGATAAAAAGCCGAGCATCGCACCTTCTCGGGCAGCCGCGACAGTGCCGGAATAAATACAATCCTCGCCAAGATTAGGTCCGTCGTTTATGCCGGAAATAACTATGTCCACATTGCCTTTTAAAATCCCGATAATACCGAACCTAACACAATCAGAAGGTGTACCTGTCACAGTATAGACATTTTTTTTGTGTAGGATAAGCCGTATTGGTTTGTGGAGTGTTATTGAATGACTTGCAGCGCTCATTTGCGAATTAGGGACGACAATAAAAACCTCGCCAACTTTTGTCATTGCCGAAACAAGTGGCTTAAGCCCTTTTCCGTATAACCCGTCATCGTTTGAAATTAAAATTCGCATTTTATGATTTACTATTAAACAATTTTTTTGACTTTTTGTCAATAATTTAATATAATTTTTATATGTGTTTAGCGATACCTGGCAAAATTATTTCTATAGAAGATAAAATCGCTGATATAGATTTTGGCGGTATAAACAAAAAAGTCAGTATTGACCTTTTACCAGAAGCGAAAGCAGGCGATTATGTAATCGTCCACGCTGGTTTTGCTATCCAGGTGCTTGATATAAAAGATGCGCGAGAACGTATAGAATTATTCAAAACAATTTTATGATACAAAATGTAAGCAAATGCTTACATTTTGAGACGACAAAGTTTATATCACAAAATAATTGACAGACGACAAACTATAGCAAATGTTATACTTTTCAGACGATAGAATTTGTTACATAGTGAACAATATTATCACCGAAATCAAGTCGTTTTCAAAAGCAATAAACATTATGGAGGTCTGCGGAACGCATACAATGGCAATTGCTTCTTCCGGTATAAAAGCACTACTACCCCAAAATATAAATATGCTTTCCGGCCCTGGCTGCCCTGTCTGCGTAACGCCAACAGGTATTCTTGACGCTGCTATTGAACTTGCCAAAACTGGCTGTATTATTACAACTTTTGGCGATATGATGCGAGTGCCTGGTAGCAAATCAGCACTTGAAAAAGAAAAATCAACCGGCTGTGATATACGAATAGTTTATTCTTGTACAGATGCTATTCAAATTGCATTACTAAACCCGAAAAAAGAAATCGTTTTTATCGGTGTTGGATTTGAGACAACATCACCGACGATTGCGGCTATTGTGAAAACTGCCGAAAACCAAAATATCAAAAACTTTTCAATAATATCTGCTTTTAAGTTGATACCGCCGGCTATAGCAGCAATCCTTGAACAGAATGTATCCAGGATAGACGGTTTTATTCTGCCCGGTCATGTTTCAACAATTATCGGCTCAAAACCATACAGATTTATCGCTGAAAAATTCAGAATCCCTGCTGTAATTACCGGCTTTGAGCCTTCTGACATTTTAGAAGGAATAATGTTAATAGCCAATCAGATAAAACGAGCTAAACCTGAGATTGAGATTCAGTATCAACGCTGTGTAAAAGAGCAAGGGAATTTATATGCAGTAAAACTGCTTTATAGTGTATTTGAGTCATCAGATTCTCAATGGCGTGGAATCGGGCTCATAAAAAATTCCGGCTTAAAATTCAGAAAAAAATATCAGAGATTTGATACATTTAAAAAATTCGGGCTAAAAGTTAGAAATACTAAAGAGCCCGCTGGATGTTTGTGTGGAAAAATACTAACCGGTATTGCAAAACCTAACCAGTGTGGCTATTTCGGGAAAAAATGTACACCATCAAACCCAATCGGCCCTTGTATGATCTCGTCTGAAGGCACCTGCGCAGCATATTACAAATATGGAAACTAAAAAAATTAGTTTAGCAGATGGTTCCGGCGGAAAATTAACACATCGTTTAATCAAAAATATTTTTCTACAAAATTTGGGTAACCCAATATTAAACCGGCTTGACGATTCGGCAATCTGCAATCTGCAATCTGCAATCTACAATCTCGTTTTTACTACTGACTCATATGTTATAAAACCGATTTTTTTTCCAGGTGGCGATATTGGGAAACTTTCAATATGTGGAACAATAAACGATTTATCTATGCTGGGTGCAAGACCACTTTATATTTCGCTTTCGTTTATATTAGAGGATGGTCTACAGGTTGACAAACTTGAACAAATTGTCGTATCTATTGCAGAAACAGCCAAGAAATCCGGTGTAAAAATCGTATGTGGTGATACAAAGGTAGTAGAGAAAGGTGCCTGTGATGAGATTTTTATAAATACTTCCGGGATTGGTATCGCTGACAAAAAAATAGATATTTCAGGACATAATGCTAAATTGAATGATATTGTGATACTTTCAGGCACTATCGGCGACCACGGGATTGCAGTGCTGAATGCTCGGCAGAAACTTGGATTGAGATGTGGCAGATGCGAATTAAAAAGCGACATAGCACCACTGAACAACCTTGTAGAAAAAATGATTAAAGTATGCGGGTCTGGGATTCATGCGATGCGTGACCCAACACGAGGCGGGCTGGCAACAGCACTTAACGAGATTGCAGAACAATCAAATGTTGGAATAGAAATTGAGGAATCAACAATTCCATTAAAAAAACCGGTAGAATCTGCCTGTGCATTGCTTGGATTAGACCCGCTTTATATTGCAAACGAAGGCAAACTTGTCGCAATTGTCAGCAAAAAAGATGCAGAACAAATCCTATCAGTAATGAAAAAACATCCGCTTGGCAAACACGCAAAAATCATCGGCAAAGTTGTACCCTATCCAAAAGGTGTATTCTTAAAAACAAAAATCGGTGGAACCCGAATTTTACAAATGTTAGAAAGCGACCAACTTCCACGCATTTGTTAGAAAAAGATTTATACCCGACTTCCCGCCAGAGACGGATCTGTTCGCCACGGCGAATCTGCCTCAGGCATGACCTGTGGCACGACAGTCGGCAAAACGGAATAGATTCCTGACAGAGGCATTCGGGAATGACATTTTTCAGTGAATTCTGTGGCCTCAGTGGTTTATCTGGTTCTCTACGTGTTACAATTGGAAAGAATTTTTTCCCAGTTTTTGTCTACATCTTCCTGTAGTTGTTTTATAATTTCTTCGTTTCCGGGTGAAAAAAGATGTTTGAATCTGTTCTGTGGTTTCAGCCATTCGGTAACCGGATTTTTCTCTTTTGGCTTGTAATTAAGTTTGTAGAGCCCGTTTTCAACTTCGTAAATTGGCCAGATACAAGTATCGGCTGCAAGCCGTCCCATGCGAATCGTATCTTCTGGCGGATAGCCCCAACCAAGTCGGCAGGGCTGAAGTATATTCATAAACGAAGGTCCATCAACAGCAAGTGCTTTCTGAACTTTGGGAATCAAATCATTATGGAAACTCAAGGTTGTCTGTGCGACATATGGAATATTATGTGCTACCATAATCGCAGTTAAGTCCTTTCTTGCCTGAATTTTACCAGTTGATCTCTTACCAGATGGCGCAGTTGTCGTATTTGCACCTTTCGGCGTTGCAGAAGACCGCTGAATTCCAGTATTCATATATGCTTCGTTATTGTAGCAGATATAAAGAATCCGATGTCCGCGTTCCATCGCACCTGAAAGTGCTTGAAGTCCGATATCGTAAGTTCCACCATCACCGCCGAATGCAATAAAGTTTATCTCTTCGGTAATTTTTCCTTTCTTTTTTAATGCATTATATGCGGCTTCTATCCCGGCAATTGTAGCGGCAGCATTTTCAAATGCAGAATGAAACCATGGTACTTTCCACGCCGTATATGGAAAAATAGTTGTTGCAACTTCAAGACAGCCAGTAGCATTAGCAATAACAACAGGTTTCTCACAGGCAATTAAAACCTGTCTGGCAACAATTCCAGCGCCACAACCTGAACACAGCCGATGCCCACCGGTAAACAGTTCCTCTTTTTTTGACAGTTCCTTTAAGTTAGCCATAGATTTTTATTCTCTTACTCCAATGTAATTTATGAGATTTTCAACTTTTTTTGTCTGTGAAATTTTTGCCAAATCGTCAAAAACCGATTTTATTTGTTCGGTACTTATATCTCTTCCGCCTAAACCGTAAATATAGTTTAGAGTTAGGAGTTTAGAGTTGAGAGATGTATAGAGCGAAGAGGTGATTTCGGTAAAAAGCGGACCGCTGTAAGCGGAAAAGGTATCCGAACGGTCAAGCACAGCCAGAGCATTCACACTTGAAAGTTCTTTTATAATTTCGTTATACGGGAACGGTCTGAATACCCGCAGTTTTAACAAGCCCGCTTTTATTCCTTTAGACCGTAATTCATCAACAACAACCTTTGTTGTGCCGGAAGCAGAACCCATACATACAACGGCAATCTCAGCATCGTCAAGTTTATATTTCTCAAAAAATTCGTACTTGCGTCCGAATTTTTTATCAAAATCCGCGGCAACATCCAGAATTATTTTGCCCGCATTTCTCATTGCTTCTGCTTCCTGACGCTTATGTTCAAAATAATAATCCTGTAAGTCAATCGCACCAAGTGTATACGGATTTTTTATATCAAGCAAAAATCTTGCTGGCTTGTAGGCACCGACAAATTTTTTAACTTCGTCGTCTGAAACCATTTCAATAACTTCTGTGCAATGACTGATTATAAATCCGTCGGTAGTGACCATAACAGGTAGTTTGGCTGTTTCTGCAATTTTTACTGCTTGTATTATGTTGTCGTATGCTTCCTGCGAATTTTCTGAAAAAAGTTGTATCCAGCCACTATCCCGCGCACCCATTGTATCCGAGTGGTCACCGTGTATATTTATAGGTGAAGATAACGCACGGTTAACTTCTGCAATAACAATTGGCAATCGCAACCCAGCAGCAATATAGAGCATTTCATACATCAAGGCAAGTCCCTGTGAAGAAGTAGATGTCATAACCCGGGCGCCTGCCGCAGAAGCGCCGATACATGCAGACATCGCAGAATGTTCCGATTCAACCGCTATGTATTCGGTATCCACAAGCCCGTCTGCAACAAACTGCGAAAAAATCATAACAATTTCAGTTGCAGGTGTAATCGGGTATGCTGCTACAACATCAGGATTTATCTGCCGCATTGCTTCCGCCATCGCCTCGTTGCCAGTTTTTATTGTTTTCATAAATTACCTCTTTAATTTTTTCATTTTTTTTCCGCTTCCATCGTTATCGCGGATGCTTTCGGCGGACATTCTTTTGCACAGATACCACAGCCCTTGCAGTGCTCGTAATCAATCCCAACGACTTTGCCATCTTTCACAATTATTGACGAATCAGGACAGTTTATCCAGCAGATAAAACACTGAATACATTTTTCAGGATTGTATACTGGTCTTGAACTACGCCAGTCACCTGTTTTAAAATTTTTTGCTGTGCCTGCTTCTAAAATATCGCCTTCTGGTAATTCTTTCCAGCCCAGTTTTTTGTCCATTTTATTTTTTTAATTTTAACCTTTAACCTTTAACCTCTTCATATGCTCTTCTTATTGATTTTATATTTCCTTCAATTACTTCCGGCTTATGCAAAAATTTTTTTTCAAGTTTTTTTCGTGTATCTTCTAAAACATTTTCAATATCAAGAAATTCAGTAACCTTAACTAACGCACCCATCATTGGCGTATTGGGGATTTCTTTGCCAAAACATTCTTTTGCAATTTTTGACGCATTGACAACAAAAACTTTACCACTGAAATTGAACTCTTTTTTTATTTCGTCAACTGATTTTTCAGTATTGATGATAATCGCACCATCTTCAGAAAGCCCACTGGTAATATCAACTGTTTTAATAAGTGTTGGGTCAAGCACAACAACAAAATCCGGCTCTGTAATCCCGCAGTGAAGTGTAATGGGCTTGTTTGATAAACGATTAAATGACTGAACAGGCGCACCCATTCGCTCAGGACCGTATTCAGGAAACCCTTGTACATATTTGCCAGTTGCAAGTGCTGCCTCGGCAAAAAGAAGCGCCGCGGTCTTTGCACCCTGACCTCCTCTACCATGCCACCTTATCTCAATAATATCGCTCATAATCGCTGATTAACGCTGATTTGACACCAACTGAACGCTGATTAACGCTGATTTTTCAGCGGCAATCTGCGTTGCTATCGGCTTTTATCAGCGTTGTTTACTCAATTTTGATCGCCTCCACAGGACAATCAGCTGCTGCTTGTTTTGTAGACTCTTCGGCAGTTGCAGGGATTTCTGTAACCTTGACAACTGCCACAGTATCCTGCATCTCAAAAACATCCGAGCAGGTATCACAACATAACCCACAACCTGTACACAAATCCTTATCAATAACCGCTTTCATCTAAAAAACCTCCTTTATTAATTTTTTTATGTTCTCTTGAGTTTTTGTAAATTGTGTGCTGTCAAGTTTATCTGTATTCGGCAGATAAAACCTTCCGCAGAGTTTTATATTGAATACACTGAAAAACGCTTTTATAACTGTTTCTATATGAGAAAACTCAGGATTTCTTCCAGCGACCGCTATAAAAATTCCTTTTTTTAGAGATGGCTTAAAATTTTTTAGGATATTTTTTCGTGCCCAAAAAACCTGACATCTATCAATAATTGCTTTCAACCTTGCAGGCACAGAAGCGAAATATACAGGTGTCGCAATAATTACAATATCCGCTAACAAAAGTTCGTTTCCTAAAATCTGCATATCGTCTTCCCATTTGCAGATACCGGTTTTCTCGCAACTTCGCAAACCATCACAGAACAAGATGTTTAAATCTCTGACTGCTATTTTTTTTATGTAACTATCATGTTGCAAAAATTCGTCTAATAGCGAATCCAATAATAATTCGCTACGGCTTTCTAGCGTTGAGGCTGCAGATATACCTAAAACTTTTGTTTTGTTTATTTTTTCTTTCCTAACAATCAGCGTCTATTCTTTTTCTCTGGTTTTGGCAAAGTTTTCTCTATCACCTTATCGGCTGGTAAATCACTCCCGCGAAAAACAATTATTCCGCTGGTATTGATTAAGATATTGGTCGGGATGCCGTAAACCTTAAACTTTTCAGCGACTTCGGCTTTTGTATCAACCGCAATCGGATAGAGTATTTTTTTCCTTTTTACAAAACTGGCAATCTTTTTTTCGTTTTCCCGAATATTTATCGCAACGATTTGCAACCTTTTATGCCCGTATTCATTATAAATCCTGTTTAATGTCGGAATCTCTTGTGTACAATACGAACACCAAGTAGCAAAAAAAACGACAAGTACAGATTTTTTGCCTTTATAATTGGACAATTCAAATGTTTCAGTTGATGAAAGAACCTTTAGTGAAAAATCTATTGATTTATTACCAACATCTATGCCAGGCGCAACAGAATAAAGGCAGGTAGTAACGGCAGGTAAAAGGTAAAAGGTAAAAATTAAAATTAAAAAGATTCTTGTCATCGGTATTTTGCAAAAAATTTTTTGAGTATCGTTTTGCATTCGTTTTCTAATATCGGTCCTTTTCTTATAAACTTCGATTTTTTGAATTTTGCTTTTACAACATTTTTTAATGTATTACAGCCAAAAACTACTTTATTTATTCTTGCTTGAAGCAGCACTGCTTCACAAATAGGACAGGGTTCGCAGGTTGAGTATACTATACAATTATTAAGTCGCCAGTTTTTAAGTTTTTTAGCTGCTCTTCTTATTGCTATCACTTCTGCATGAGCAGACGGGTCAATAAGATATTCTATTAAGTTATGGGCTTTAGCAATAATTTTGCCGTTTTTTACTACTACTGCTCCAATTGGTACTTCATTTTTTTTATATGCTTTTTTTGCTTCTTTCAGTGCTTCCTTTATAAAATCTATATCGTCCATCAAGAAAATTCGGGGCTTCGCCCTGAAACCCGTTTTTGACAGGAACAAGATTTTAATTTAACCACGGAAACACAGAAACACTGAAAAATGTCATTCCCGAATGCCTCTGTCGGGAATCTATTCTGTGGTTATCTGTGTTCATCTGTGGCTGTCTTTTAATCCTGTAAATCCTGTCAGATTGAAATTCCGAAACTGCAAGCAAATAGGAAAGGGTTCGTGACAGTTCAGTTTTGCTGAAAAGATATTCAAAATTCTACGCCACTTCAGTGGCGGGTTGCTTGGTTTTAACCGAAACTAAAGTTTCGTAGAATATGTAGTCGGTGATTTTTCCGCCATAGGCGGATCTGCCTTTGGCATGATAATCATCGTAAAATCGTGTTCCGATTTATCGGAACACGCCTACAAATTTCAGCAAAACTTACCTATTACCTAACGGTTTCCCGCTTGCACGCGTCGTGCAGGAGTTGAACCTACAACCTTTCGGTTCGTAGCCGAATGCTCTATCCGGTTGAGCTAACGACGCATATCTTAATAAAATCAATACCATATACCTCTTGCCAAGATACTAAATACTACACCTATGATGTTTGAGGCAAGTATATTAAATGCTGAAAAATCTAATTGTGAGTTTAGTTTTTTGATTGATAGCCGTTGACCAATAACAAGCACAACTGCAACTGGCAAGATAAACCAGTACCATTTACCCGGTATTATAAAACAACCTACGAGCATAAGCCGTTCTATAATTCCGTGATATTTTTCAGCAGTGATAATTCTTGCATCGCTATAGAACAACTTTTTAAGAAAATATATAAAAATAGTAGAAAAATGCGATACAATAATAAATATAATAAATAACAAAACCCATTTTTCTGTTCTAACGCCTATTGGGTCTCGCGGTGCTAAAACAAATATCAACAGAATATGCACAAACTGGTCCCACAGAAAAAAACCAATACTATCAGGTGAATTATATTTTGTAATACTATAGACACGCCACTGGTCTTCAATAATATGCGTTATTCCGAGAATCAAAAGTGCGACCGCAAAATCTCTTAAAGGCAGATACTGGTAATTTATAGCAACTGCAAAAAACAGAAAAATAAGAACATGAAAAAATACACCTGAAATATCTTCGCGTTTCCATTTCGCAATTCTATCCGTCTGAAATGTAAAATCAGCCAGAAGATGCGCTAACAACAATCGCCAGAAAAAATACATAAACCTCGTTTCACTCGGAGGTTAAAGGTATAAATTAAAATAAAAATTTTAACCTTTAACCTTTTACCTTTTACCTGCCTTTAACCTGCCTTTCTATCACTTCATAAATTTCAACTGGTTTCTCTTTGCCTTTGACTTTAGTTGTCCCAAGCGGTTTGGTTTTTATAAAGTCCTTTACATACTGATATGTTGATTCAGAGATAATTATATGTGTTTTGAATTCTTTATTGAGTGATTCAAGCCGTGCACCGAGATTTACATTGTCGCCGATAATAGTGTAGTCCATTCGTTCAATAGAGCCCATATTGCCAACAACCATTTCGCCTGTATTTACACCAATACCTATATCTATAATCGGTCGGTTTTCAGCACGCCATTTTTCTTGAAGTTTTGCCAGTTCATCCATCATTTCAACTGCGCAAAAAACTGCTCGTTTTGGGTGGTCATTCTGCGGAAGTGGCGCATTCCAAAAAGCCATTATAGCATCACCAATAAACTTGTCAAGTGTCCCCTCATACTTAAAAACAATTTCAGTCATTTTTGTAAGATACTCGTTTAACAGAGTAACAACCTGTTCCGGTGTTGACGCCTCTGAGAGTGTCGTGAAACCACGAATATCCGAGAATAAAACCGTCATTTTCTGTCGTTTGCCGCCCAGCGAAAGTGTATCCGGGTTTTTCATCAGTTCGTTTATAACTATCGGCGAAAGATATGAACCGAACGCCTTCTTCAGCCATCTTTTCTCTTTCTCTTCCGTGATAAACCGCCAGGATGTGATTGATAAATATGAAAGCAGTATTAAAGAAGTAGACGGGCTATATTCCAGCCAAACCTGTTTCTGGATAAAATAATACCAGCAGAACAAAGACCAGCCTGTAAAAACTAAAATTGTAAACGCAGTTGATTTCCATGGTGACAGTTTAGGCAGAAAAAATGTAAAAACAATTCCAACAATAATTATGGACAGGAACCCAACCCAGTCAGGTGAGTATGCGATAAAGTTGGAATTTATTAAAGCGTTGATATTGTTCGCAATTGTTTCTATTCCTGGCATTGTCGGTGAAAATGGTGTAACATGCCGGTCGCCAAGCCCCGCAGCTGCATAACCAACAAGCACAATTTTGTCTTTTAGTTCTTTTTCGTTTACCTCATTTTCATTTTCAAGAATTTTGTAGTATGGAATATACTTAAATGTTTCAAACTCGCCACAGTAATTCACAAGCATCTCATTGTTAAAATCAAGTGACAGATTCTTAACCAGATTCTTCCATGGCTTATCTAAATATGCAGCAGTAATCGCTACTGAAATATGCGGATAAAGTGTTCCCTGATATTCTATAACCGGTTTGATTTTTCTAACAACACCATCGGTTTCAGGAAAGATATTAGGTGAGCCAAGCAGTGCAGAACCTTTCGCCATTTCTTCAAGTGGTGGCTTCGCTTTGACAGGGATACCTCTGACAACCTCAAATAGTATTTCATTGACGCATCTTTTGGATTTTGTGATTGCATCTGCCAGTAATTTATCACTTTGTAGATTGCTTTTTTCTATAAAAAGTACATCAAACCCGATTGTTTTAACACCTGCGTTTATAAGTTTGTCAATCAGTTTCGCATGAACGCTTCTATCCCAAGGCCATCTACCAAGATGTTCTAAACTGGCTTCATCAATTGCGGCAACTACTATTTCACCAGTTGGATTTTTATGTCCGCGAAGTTTAAGACGAAAATCGTAAGATTTATATTCAAGCGGCTGGAATAATCCTAAAAAATTGAATACCAGAACCACCAATACTGCTAATCCACCAATAAGATAACCGATTGTTCTTTGCTTCATAATAAAATCACGAATACCTAATCACGAATTACATCACGAATGTTCACGAAAAAACAACTGAAACAAATTGAAACTCATAGAAATTCATTGTCGTGCCACAGGCAGATCCGCCTCTGGCGGACAATTCATCGTAACTTCTAAACAACTAATTTCTATGTATTTCTACTGTATTTCTATTTATTTCAAAGATTCTATTCGTGTGCCCTTATTCGTGATTTACCGTTTTGTCCACTGAAAACTCTTTCGCGCTTTAGGTCTGCCTGCTTTTTTTCGTTCTACCATGCGGTCATCACGCGTAAGATACCCTTCTTTTTTCAGAATACCTTTGAACCCGCTATCCACTAACGCAAGTGCCCGAGCAACTCCATGCCGTATTGCTTCTGCCTGTGCCATCACACCACCACCTAAAACGGTTATGCTGGCATCATACTGCGAGAAACTCTTAGTGGCATTAAATGGTGCTGTTGCGATTTCCTGTAATCTTAAAAGCCCGGAAAAATAATTATTGACTGGCTTGTTATTGACGATAACCTTCCCGTTACCAGAATAGAGTTTAACCTGCGCAACTGCTGTTTTTCTTCTGCCAACCGTATTGATTATTTTACCTGTATCCTGAGCCATCGCTCCCCCTTCCCTCCCTTCCCTTCTATCCATCCACTAATTTGGGCTTTGTCTGTAAAAACTTTTAAGCGTTTGAACCTTTTTGCTTTTAACCGATTCTTAGGAAGCATCCCATTAACAGCATCTTTTACAATTTTTTCAGGGTTTGTTTTTATTAAGTCCTTATAAGGTAGTACTTTTTCGCCGCCGGGATACCCTGAATGCCTGAATGAAATCTTTTGTATAAGTTTTTTACCTGTCAATTTCAGTTTGGCTGCGTTTTCAATAACCACAAAATCGCCAATATCTTTGTTAGGCGAATAATCCAGTTTACTTTTGCCTTGTAAAATGTTAGATACCACACTTGACAATCGTCCTAAAACCACATCTGATGCATCTATTAAATACCATTTTCGGTCAACCATAATTTTTACCTTCCTTTTTTGTATATCTGCTGTTCTATAATTTTTTATTATACAAAACTTTTTTTGTTTAGTCAATTAGATTTTGTATTTTTTGGCTCCTTCAGAATAACTCACTTTGTAGGTCTTGGCGGAGAGGGTGGGATTTGAACCCACGATCCCGATTTTATCGGGATACACGCTCTCCAGGCGTGCGCACTAAACCAAACTATGCGACCTCTCCATATAACTACAAGTTCATATGTTCTGACGTTCTTGAGTTCTACAGTATCTTATGTTGTTGATATTTTACTTAAGAACCATAGAACTTCAGAACTTTAGAACTGTTCTAACTGCTTCTGGAATTTTTTCTACTAAATCCGACGGTAACATTGATATTTGTGTTTTCTCTTTTGCGGCTAAATCACCGGCAAGTCCATGTAGATAAACACCAAGGCAGGCAGCATCTATTAAACTTCTTGTTTGTCCAATAAATGCAGCAATCATTCCTGTTAAAACATCACCACTACCGCCAACTGCCATTCCAGGATTGCCAGTTGTATTTATGAAAATTTCTTCGCCATCGGTAATCACCGTCTCGTAACCTTTAAGCACACAAATAAGATTATACTCTTGGGCAAACTTTTTAGCAATTTTTTCACGGTTATTTTGGATTTTGTTTATCGGTATGTCTGTTAAACGACTCAATTCACCCGGATGTGGTGTTACTATTTTGTAAGATTTTGTTTTTTTAAGAACCTTTAAATTTTTTTGTATATTATTTAAGCCATCTGCATCTATTACAATCGGGCTCTTATTTTTTAATAAAAAGTTTGCTGTAAAAATCCGTGTTTTTTTATCAGTTGAAATACCGCAACCAAAAGCAACAGAACTAATTTTTCTATCTGCAATAAAATCTACAAGAACTTCCGTTGCTTTCAGTGAAATTGAACCTTCTTTATCTGGAATAGGCAGTGTCATTATTTCTGGCGGTAACCGTTTTGTTATTGATTCATAAAGTGATTCCGGGAATGCAAGTGTTGTAAGTCCGCTGCCTGACCGAATACAGCCTAAAGAACATAAAATAGCAGCACCAGTATATTGTGTGGAGCTGGCAACTATCAGCGTATGCCCAAAATTACCCTTGTGTGAATTAGCCGGTCTTGCCTGTATTAGTTTTTTAATTAACGCAGTAGTCAAATTTTTCATAATTTCTAAATTAGTGTTTATTCGTGTTAATTCGTGGTTATGCAGTTTTCTGGAAAACTGCAAATGCTACGGCATAATCGTCAGTATGTGAAAGCGAAAGCGAAATTTGTTTCTGCAAATGTTTATATTTTTTTGCCAAGATAACTTCCGGTTTCCCATCTTCGGTATTTTTTATAGAAATATCCCGGTGCCAAATGTCCTTTTTGCCAAGCGCTTTCCAAACTGCTTCTTTTGCAGCAAAACGAACTGCAAAATGCTGCCATTTGTTTTTTTTTGAATTACAATATGAAATTTCTGTCGGTGTATAAACCTTTTTAACAAATTTTTTATTTTTCGTGATTATTTCTTTTATTCTTTTTATTTCAATCATATCTACACCTATTGAAACCATACGCCCCCTATTTTTATTATATCACAATTATCTAACTTTGTAAAGTGTAGTGGTTTTATCAGAATATATTCTCTGCCAACCAAATTTCTCAAAACCAGCCCTGTGAGAATATATCAATACTGCGTCTGTATTTTCTGGTAAGTTCCCTTCGGCAGTGTTCAAAAGCCTGAAATGGTTTTTTATGAAATCAACTGGATAAATGGTATCATATCTGCCGTCTATAGAAACTAAAGCATATGGATAAAAATGGAATAAGATATACTCGCCCCAATCAAATTCGCAGAAGATATTTCCTGAAAAATTTATTTTTTTAAGATATTGAACTGCTTCCACAGGATAAGCATTGTTATCAACCTCTATTTCTATTTTCGGCTTAAAATACACGGAAATGACCGTCAGGAAAACAATAATTACAAAAATCGCTTTAGAATAAATCTTTGTCGGCAAATCCAAAAAATAGAACCTTATTACCGGCAACGATACAATTGCAAAAATCGGTATATGTCTTATTGATGTCAGCGATAAAACCAAAAATAAAATTGGTAAAACAATTTCAGAAAAACTGATTTTTTTTAATTTTGTAACGGTAAAATATGAAAAAACTAATACGAAGCCCCAGTAACCGGTGAAATCAATATCAAAAAAATGTGAAGGCTGCCAGTCGGTAATATAACTTCTTGTCAGTGGATTAAAAAATGCTCTGAAAATAGCCGACCATAATTCCCAATTATATGGATTTATAAAACTTAAAGCGATAGAAATCAGAGAAATCAACAGTATTTTTTTTCTATCAACCGAGAATACTGTGAAAATCAAAAGATACACAAGCCCTGCAACAAACCCACCGTGCAGATTTGCCCAAAACAAAAAAAGTATTGGGATTAGCAGGAAAATTTTTGTTCTAATCAAATATATCAAAACTGCAAAAAATAAAAATGTAAAAATCTGCGGTCTGAAATGCCAGAATGGTATCACCGTAAAAAAAATCAAAAGATACGCGATGATTGAGCCTTCAAAATTGTCAGTTTTTACAATCCACCACAGACAAAAACAAAAAACAAGTCCCACAAACAATCGCACGAATATAATACCGTAATCAGAAAAATTTTTATAAAAACACCAGAATATAATTTCCGACAGCCACTCATGGTTGAGCCATTTGAGTCCATTGGCGGTATAGGAAAAATCGTCCGTTTCGGGAATGCTTTTTGCTTCGTAAATCGTCTGACCGAATTTTATATGTCCCCAATAATCTGGGTCTGCCATTGAAAAGGAAAGAAAGACCGATGCTGAAAATAAAAAAAGCCATATAGTAATTAACATATTACATCTGGCTTTAAAATATGGAGTCATATTAATTCTTCGCTTCTTATTGCGCGGTATGTTTTATTCTTGTAATTGAAAAAACAGGCAATCGGGAATGCTAATCCGATGGTATTGTTCAGATTGATTTTTTCAGGATTTGTTTTTTCAATTTTCCAATTAGTCCAATTGGACTAATTGGATTTTTTATATCTTAATTTAAGACCACGGGCACTTCTTTTAATTTTTTTATGCCTGAATTTCAACTTCCCTGTTTTCATCAACTTTTTAAGATGGTACTGCGCCGTCGTATGTGAGGCAAAACCCATATACTCGGCTATCTCCCTATTTGTCGGTGGGAAACCTCGTCTTCTTTTTGAAGTTTTTATAAACTTTAATATCTTGTTTCTAATTTCTGGTTTTTTCATTTAGACCAATTGGACTAATTGGATTTTTTTAGATACTCGTTAATTGCTCTTGCTGCCCGTTTCCCAGCACCCATTGCTTCTATTACAGTGGCAGCACCTGTTGCAATATCGCCACCTGCAAAAATTCCCGGAATACTTGTAGCACCTGTTTTCTCGTCAGTAATAATATTCCCATGTTTGCCAAGTTGGAGTCCTGGAATTGTTCTTGGAATAAGTGGATTAGGATTTTGACCTATTGCAATAACAGCAGTATCAATATCTATAATAAATTCAGAATTTTGTATTGGAACAGGCCGACGTCGGCCGGAAGCATCAGGTTCACCTAACTCCATTTTCAAACATTCAACCTTGATAACATTATTGTTTTCATCGCCGATAAATCTAACAGGTGCTGTGAGCAAATGGAATTTTACACCCTCTTCTTTTGCGTTTTCTATTTCTTCTAACCGAGCGGGCATTTCTTTTTCTGTCCGACGATAGATAATTGTTACATTATCAGCACCTAACCGCAGTGACACCCTGGCAGAATCCATTGCAACATTTCCAGCACCAAATACTACAACATTCCTACCGATATTTATTGGTGTATCATATTCAGGAAAAAGGTATGCTTTCATTAAATTTACTCTTGTTAAAAACTCGTTTGCGGAATATATCCTGTTAAGATTTTCGCCAGGAATACCCAAAAATTGTGGAAGCCCGGCCCCACTACCGATAAAAACTGCTTTATACCCATCATCAAAAAGTTCTTGAACTGTTTTTGTTTTCCCAATTAGTACATTTGTACTAATTGAAACACCTAATGATTTGACATAATTTATTTCATACTCTACAATTTTTTTGGGAAGCCGAAACTCTGGAATACCATACATCAAGACACCACCTGGTTGGTGAAGCGATTCAAATAAATCCACATTATAGCCCATCTTTGCTAAATCAGCAGCGCAGGTAAGCCCAGCAGGTCCTGAACCTACAACTGCGATTTTTGTTTGTTGTTCGTTGTTCATAGTTCGTGGTTTCTCTTGCTTCTTGTATCTTGTATCTTGTATCTGTTCTATTCCCCAGTCAGCGATAAATCTTTCAAGACGACCGATTGCTACTGGCTCATATTTTTTGGTAAGCACACATTTTATCTCGCATTGTGTTTCTTGAGGACAAACCCGACCACAAATTGCAGGAAGATTGTTTTTATCTTTTAGAATTTTTATTGCTTCTTCAAAATTTTGTTCAGCAATTTTTTTGATAAATCCCGGTATATCTATCTCAACAGGACAGCCTTCTATACAGGTTGGTTTTTTGCATTGCAGACATCTTTTCGCTTCAAGTATTGCTTGTTCTTCTGTATAGCCCAATGCAACAGATGCGAAATTTTTTACTCGCGCTTTTGCATTTTGGACTGGCATTTTCTGACGGGGTATTTTCTCCATTTTTTGAATACAGATTACATGGATTTTTAATGACGTTTACGCAGATTTTAACTTACAGTAATAGTCTAGAGATTCTTTTTCTTTCTGTTTAAATAACGAAAGCCGACAGGTTAATTCATTCCAATTAACTAAATGGCCATCAAAATCAGGCCCGTCAACACAGGCAAATTTCGTAACACCGCCAATAGAAACCCGGCAGGCACCACACATGCCTGTACCATCAACCATAACAGGATTCAAACTGACAATTGTTTTTAAGTTGTGCTGTTTTGTGATTTCAGAAACAACTTTCATCATTGGGACTGGACCAATTGCGAAAACTATATTAGCGAGTGGCGAGTGGCAAGTAGCAAGTAGATTCTTTAACACATCTGACACAAAACCTTTCTGCCCATAACTACCATCATCGGTAGTAAGATAAAATTCATCAGAGATATTTTTTATTTCATTTTCTAAAATTACGAAACTTTTTGACCGGGCTCCAAGGACACTGATAACTTTGTTGTTTTTTTCTTTGAGTGCTTTTGCGATAGGATACATCACAGCGACACCAACACCGCCGGCAACACATAAAACAGTCCCGAAATTTTCAATATGTGATGGAACACCAAGTGGACCTACCACATCAAGAATAGCATCGCCTGTTTTCAGTCTACCCATTTCAGTAGTTGTTTTACCAACTTCTTGAACAAAAAGTGTAATTGTACCTTTTTCTTTGTCCTTATCAGCAATTGTTATTGGGATTCGTTCACCTTTTTCATGAAGCCGTAAAATAACAAACTGACCAGGAAGCACTTTTTTTGCAATTTCTGGCACTTCTATAATAAATTTATTGATATTTGTTGCTGGTTCTGTTTTTCCTAAAATCTTAAACATTATTATTCCCAATTTCAATTAGTACAATTATACTAATTAGATTTTTTATATCTTAATTTAAGACCACGGGCACTTCTTTTAATTTTTTTGTGTCTGAATTTTAATAATCCCTCTCTCTTTAACACTGTTAGATGATACTGTGCCGTAGACGGGAAAGTAAAACCCATATATTCCGATATTTCTCTCACGGTTGGAGGAAAACCTCTCCGGGCTTTTGAGATTCTTATAAATTTCAATATCCTTTTTCTAATTTCTGGTTTTTTCATTTAGTACAATTGTAGTAATTGGGATTTTATTTTATACGCCCACAAATAGGGCATTTTGGATTTTTAGAAATTGGCATTTCTGAAAAAGTCATATTTCTACCGTCAAAAATCAACAACCGCTTTTTAATATTCTCGCCGATACTAACGATATACTTTATTACCTCCATTGCTTGAAGACAGCCGATAATGCCTGGTGTTGCACCTAACACAGGAAATATTTTTTTCGGTGGTGGTACTGGAAAAACACATTTTAAGCAAGGTGTTTCAGGAATTTTCACAAAAGTAAGCCGACCTTCCAACCCATATACAGAACCGTGTACAAGTGGTATCTTTTTTATTTTTGAGCATTTGTTCAATATGAATCTTGTAGAAAAGTTATCCATACAGTCAACAATTATCTGTGAATTGCCAACCAACTGATAGATATTTTTCTCTGTAATTTTTTTCTCTATTGCTTCAATATTTACATCCTGATTTATTTTTGCTAAAGTGATTTTTGCAGAGATTGCTTTATTTACACCAATTTTTGATTCGCCATGAAGAATCTGTCTGTTCAGATTAGAAAGTTCTGTCTTATCGCAATCGCAGATTTTGATATTACCAACACCCGCGGCAGCAAGATACATTGCACAGGAAGAACCCAGTCCTCCAGCGCCAGCAATAAAAACAGTCGCTTTTTTCAGTTTCTCCTGTCCTTTATTTCCAAAACCATCAATTAAAATCTGTCTTGAATATCTTTCTAGTTCTTTTTTACTAAGCAATTTTGACATCGCCCCAAATTCCGATATTGTCGCTGATAATCACGACTACACCAATTACTTTTTGCAATGATTTTGCGAAATTTATTGCTTTTTGTATATCAGATTTTTTATTTACAATATTCCCAATTGCAGTAGCACAAGCATCGGCAAATGTTGCCGATTTTGCAATAACGCAGATAGCATCCGCCTTACCAAAACTTAAAGAATGACCTACTGTGCCAGATGATGTACAAACGCCGAGTGGTGTTTGCTCAGGCAAAATTTGTAATGTTACTTTTTTAGAAAGTTTAGATGCGCCTGCATAAATCCCAATTTTTCTGGGTTTGATGGTCTTAACAAAGATATCACCACCATTTTCAATTATTACATTCTGAGAATACTTTAATAATTCGTTGCCGACGAATTCGGCAATTGCACCTGCTACTGAAGCCATCGGTCCTACACCGACTTTTGTAGAATTCTGAGCCATTTTTTTGACAATTGCAGCTGCAAAATTTTTTACTTTATACGGACTAAGTGTAAATTGGAATTGTGGGTCTCGTTTTATATAGTCAATTATTTCTCTACGATATTTCAACAGTAACGGATATGTTTTATCAGTTAAGTCGCTATCTGCAAGTATGAAAAGGTCAGATTCTTTTTCAATCACCTCAAATGCAACAAGATCATCTGCAGATTGAAAATCTCTATAAACTCTGGGTTCATACATCTCCCCCTTCCCTCCCCATTATATTCCGCTACCGTCTGAAAATTTTTCATCTGATGCAAAAAACTCCTGTTCTATTTCTTTCTTTTTTTTCTCAAGATATTTATCTATTTCAGCGGTGATACCTTCAAGTGATTCAACCTTTTTTAATCGTTCTTCCAGTTTTTCCTGTTCTTTTACAATAAATCTAATCGCATCTGCAACCGGGTCTGGTAGTTTCCCGTGTTCAAGCATTTCAATATCCTTTGCTGAAAAACCAACTCCGACGCGAGCCGGAATACCCACAGCCGTAGAATTTACCGGCACATCAGTAATGACAACTGAACCTGCGCCGATTCTGGAATTATCGCCGATTTTTATGGGACCCAACACGGCGGCACCTGTACCGATGGTAACATTGTTTCCGATTGTAGGATGCCTTTTTCCTTTACTTAACGATGTCCCTCCGAGCACAACACCCTGATATATGAGAACATCATCACCTATCTCAGCCGTCTCGCCTATTACAACCCCCATCCCGTGGTCTATAAAAAACCTTTTTCCTATTCTGGCACCGGGATGAATCTCAATGCCTGTAATATGCCGTGAAATTTCAGAGATTATTCTTGCAATTGTAAATCTGTTATGTCTGTAAAACCAGCCGGCAATACGATGAAACCACAAAGCGTGAAGCCCGGGATAGCACAGAAGCACCTCAACGATATTTTTAGCTGCGGGATCTTTTTCAAAAATAACTGAAATACTTTCTTTCAATTTTTTAAACATAGTTCATTCCTTTTTAATGCAGCGGTCAGGATACGGCATATAATTTCGTTATATGTAATCCCGATTGCTTTAGCAACCAGTGGAAAAATATCAATACAGCCAAGGTTAGGCAGCGGGTTACATTCCAAAAAATATACCGTATCTTTCTCGTCAACCCGAATATCAACTCTGCCGAGGTCTTTTACTTTAAGTGCTTTACAGGCGGTCAAGGCGACTGTTTTCAATTTCTGGCAGAGTTTTGTTGAAATTTTACAAGGGCAGATATATTCTATTTCATTATTTGCGACTCTATTATATGTATAAAAATCGTTACCTAAAAATGTTCTACCGTTTATTATTGTCTGAACCGGTGGAAGCGCTACAGGCGGTGTATTTTCAATCACTGCTACTGTGAACTCGCTGCCTGCAACAAATTCTTCTATCAGAACAGGTTGGTTATATTTTTCTATAAGCGATTGAATTTTTCTAACAAGTTGATTAAAATCTCTACAAACAGAATCGTCAGAAAGCCCTTTGGAGGTTCCTTCCTGTGTTAGTTTTACAATTACTGGATATTGCAAACTGAATTTCTTCTTGTTTAATTGGGCAATATTTTCTATCTCCAAAAATTTGGGTGTTAACACGCCGTAATATGAAACGATTATTTTTGCGAGTGGTTTATCAAGTGCAAGAGCCATTGTTAAAGCATCACTGCCTGAATATGGTATCCCAAAAAGTTCTAAAATTGTTGGCACCTGTGCTTCACGGTTTCTACTGTTGAGCCCTTCGGCGATATTGAAAACGAGGTCCCATTTTTTATCCTGTACAATTTTTTTCAGAAGCGAGTGTGCATCGCCAATTTTTTCAATTTTATGTCCGCTTGATTTAAGTGCAGTTTCTATTTCTGAAATTGTTTCGTCTGTATCAAATTCTGCATATTTATCAGGTAAATCGCCGGATTTTAGTTTGTAGTTTGATTTTGCATCGTAAGTAAATCCGATTTTCAATTTTTTCATAGTTTCCGTTTTATAAGTTCAATTGTAAACGATTCAATTACATCACCAATTTTTAAGTCAGTAAACCCGTCCAGCATAATTCCGCATTCATATCCTTTTTCAACTTCTTTTACATCATCTTTAAATCTTTTAAGTGAATACAGTTTCCCTTCAAAAACAATTGTATTATCCCGCAGTAGGCGGATACCGCCAGTTCTTGAAATTTTGCCGTCTATTACGGAGCAACCGGCGATAGTACCTACTTTTGAGATTTTGAATATTTTAAGCACCTTTGCCCGACCTAGATAGATTTCTTTTTTGTCTGGTTCTAAAAGCCCTTCTAATGCAGATTTTATATCATTGATAACCTCATAAATAATCCGGTATGTCTTTATTTCAACCTCTTCCCGTTGGGCAATAGTCATTGCTGAAGTTTCGCTTCTTACATTAAAACCGATTATAACAGCATCAGACGCGGTAGCAAGTATCACATCTGAGTCGTTTATTCCACCTATACCGGAATGGATTATTTTTACTGCCACTTCTTTTGTTGATAGTTTTTCTAACGAATCTTTTAATGCTTCAAGCGAGCCACGAACATCTGCTTTAAGGATTATAGGTAGTTCTTTAAGTTTGCCTTCTTTAATACTTTTATGCAGGTCTTCAAGTGTAAGATGTTTTCGTTGCAAAAACTTTTCTGCCTTTTTTGTTTGCTGTCTAATCTCAGATATTTGTCGGGCTTCTTTTTCATTCTGAATAACAAAAAACCTGTCACCTAACTGTGGTGTCCATTGAAAGCCCATCACCTCAACCGGTGTAGACGGACCTGCTATTGACAATCGTTTTTTTCGGTCGTCGTGCATTGCCCGAACTTTGCCATATGTGATACCGGCAACAAAATAGTCGCCAACTTTAAGTGTCCCATTTTTTATGAGAACTGTTGCTACAGGACCTACTTTATCTGAAACATGTGCTTCTACAATAACTCCCGTTGCAGACCTATCAGGATTGGCTTTTAACTCCATCATTTCCGCCTGGATAAGTATCATTTCTAAGAGTTTATCAATCCCGATATTTTTTTTTGCCGAGAGTTCAACCGTGATTGTTTTGCCACCCCAGTCTTCTGCCTGTAGATTCTGGTTTGCCAACTCCTGTTTCACTTTTTGAACATTAGCAGTAGGCATATCAATTTTGTTGATAGCAACTATTATAGGCACATTTGCGGCACGGGCATGGTCTATTGCTTCTATTGTCTGTGGCATCACCCCATCGTCTGCGGCAACCACCAAAATAACAATATCTGTTACATGCGCACCGCGAGCACGCATTGCAGTAAACGCCGAATGACCCGGTGTATCCAAAAAAACTATCTCACCACTCGTAGTTCCCCCCCCGCCTGAAACTTTCACCTTGTATGCACCGATATGTTGAGTAATCCCGCCTGCTTCTTTTTCGGCGATATTTGACTGCCGTATCGCATCCATCAGTGTTGTTTTGCCATGGTCAACATGTCCCATAATTGTAACAATCGGTGCACGTGGCTTTAACTTTGCGACATCTTCTGCGTATTCATCTGCTATCTCTTTCTCGCCATAAAGCGGGATAACCTCAATATCATAGCCAAACTCATCAGCAACCATTTTAGCAATATCAGTAGCGATTCGTTGGTTAATGGTTGCCAGTATGCCTAATGACATCATTTTTTTGATAAGTTCTGCAGGTTTCAGGTTCAGTTTAGTTGCGAGTTCTGCAACAGTAATTGTTTCATCAATTTTTATTTTAGACCTTGCAACAACAGGTTGTGGTGGCTGGGGTGGTGCTGGCGGTGCCACAGCCACAGGTGGCACGATTGGTTCTACAACAGTGGGGGGAGGTACAGGTTTAACTTCAACAGGCGTAATTTTTTCTTTTTTCAGTTTTTTGAGAATCCCGGCAGGCGGTATTCGTGTCGGCTTCGGTTTTGGAGCGATAACTATCCCTTTCGTCCCCAATTCCCCCCTTTTTTTTTCTTCCCTACTTGGTTTTGTTGTTTTCTGAGCGACTATTTTTGTTTTCTTTACTTTTGGTTTTTTAGGTTTTGTTTTTTCAGTTAATTTACTTTTTTTCTTCACTGGCATTTTTTGCCTCCAAGAGATTTTTGGCAGAATTTATTATTTTCTGTGCAGTTTTTTCGCCGATACCTTGCAATGCAGTTAGTGATTCAGTTGTAGTGTTGACGATAGATTCAAGTGTTGTAAAACCTGCTTTTACAAGTATTTCGGCAGTTTTTTCGCCAACACCATCAAGTCCGGTGAAATCATCTATTTTTTGTTCTTTTTTTGCTTCTGTTATAGACTTTCGTTCTGTTTCGGATTCTATATCAATATGCCAGTTGGTCAATTTTGCTGCTAACCTGACATTCTGCCCGTCTTTACCTATCGCGACTGAAAGCTGGTCATCTGTTACCAGCACTTTTGCCTTTTTTTCAGATTCGTTAATTTCTACTGATATAACCTTGGCAGGGCTTAATGCACTAATAATATATGCCACAGGGTCTGTTGAATACGCAACCATATCTATTCTGGCACCTTGAAGTTCCTGAATGATTGCTTTGATTCTAACTCCTTTCACACCTACACACGAACCGACTGCATCTACTTTTGGATTATGTGAAAGAACTGCTACTTTTATTCTTGACGATGGTTCTCGGATAATATTTTTTATCTCAACAGTATTATCGTAGACCTCTGGCACTTCCAATCGGAAAAGGTGCTTGATTAATTCAGGATGAAGCCGTGAGACAACCATCTGAGGTCCTTTAGGCAACTTTTCAACTTTTAGAACATACACTTTCAGTCGGTCACCGATATTAAATTTTTCGCGTGGACACTGTTCTCTAACCGGCAGTATTGCTTCACCGCGTCCGATATCAATAATCATATTTTTGCCGACAAATTTGTAGACCATACCATTTAATACTTCACCAACCCGTGCTGAAAAATCTGTATACAGATTTTCTTTCTCTATCTCCCTGATTTTTTGGATAATCACCTGTTTGGCAGTTTGTGCTGCAATTCTTCCGAAATCATCTATTGAAACTTCAAACTTCAAATCCATATCCAGTTTTACTTTTGGTTTAAGTTTTAACGCCTCTTCAAGTGAAATCTCTATATCAGGACTGCCAACTTTTTCTACAACCTTTTTGATATGGTATGCCTTGATTTTGCCTGTTTGTTCGTCTATATGGACTTCTAAATTCAAATTTTTGTTCCCTGAATGTTTTCTAAACGCAGAAACGAGTGCTATCTCAATTGTTTTAAGCAGGTCAGTTTTTTTTATACCTTTTTCACGCTCAATCTGTTCTAAAACCGGCAAAAGTGCAATCGTCTGTTCAGCCATAATAACACCAGTGATTAAGTGATTAAGTGATTAAGTGATTAAGTGTCAGATTGTTACAGCCGATTTCATCGGCTTCGCAATGACATTACTAACCACTAACCACTTATCCATCTGTTTATCACTGTCTCCCTATTTTTAGTTTTGCTTTGGCTATTTTTTTTATCGGAATAGTGGTGGTACCGTTTTTAGTATCAAGAATTACCATTCCTTTTTTTATAGAAATTATTCTACCTTCTACATAACTTTTTATATTGCCGAATGGCTCAGTTAGATTTATCATAACTGTTTTGTTTGTATTTTTTACAAAATCATTTTCAGAAACTAACGGCCTATTAAGTCCTGGTGAAGAAACTTCTAACTCGTAATTTGAAAGATTTAAGTTACTGCCGTCTAACAGAAATCCAATAATTCCACTCGCTTTTTCACAATCAGCAAGAGTCACTTTCTCCGCTCCGCCTTGTCTATCTATAAACACTTGGATACTGGTTCTGTTCCCAAACCGCCCTGTTTTTATCTCAACAATCTCATAACCTTCTTTTTCTATATCTTCTTTTATAACCTCAAGAATTTTTTCTTTCATCTGCGGTTCTAAAAATAAAGAGTGGTTTTTAGCCACTCTTGTGAAAGCACTTCACATTGTGTACGGTGGTTATTATACAAAATTAAAAAATTTTGTCAAGAGGGGATAGTGCAATTTTATTATATTACCTTTTTCCAATCCCGCCTCAAGATTTGCCATAAGGGATAGGTAAGGTCGGTAAAAGCGAAAATTTTTTTGCAGGGCTGTTAGATAGAAATTAAAAGTAGACACTTTACGAATTAAAAGTAGACAGGTTCAAAGTTCAAAAGAAGACAGCCCAAGATCACTAATTTTTACTTTTTGAACATCAACAAGTTTGTTGTTACACCAG
>JBFLWK010000003.1:57630-79689 GCA_040757695.1 Elusimicrobiota bacterium | reverse complement strand
GCTTTATGAGGAAGTGTTATTGAAGAGCCGTGTGTGGGCAATCTGCAAGCACGGTTCTGCGAGGGGCACGACAGCCCGATAGGGCTGTCACCACAAGGAGGTTATAAAGATGTCTACTCAACAACATTTTTTTAGATGGATAGATGGAAAGATGGTAAGTGAAAGGCAGATGGAGAGATGGAAAGATGGAGAGGTGGCTAGTATGTGTTTTCTATCTTTCTATCTTTCCATCTTTCTATCTCTCTATCTTATTCCCTGCCTTTATGCTCAAGAAGTATCTGTCAGAGAAGAACAGCAAATCCTTGAGGCAACAAAGATGGAAGACCCGCAACTCTATAGCGACTTAATTAAACTACAGAAGAAACAGCCGCGGGTCTATAGAAGGTTAGTTTCTGACGAACTTAAAAAGCGTAAATTTTTAGACGAGTTGAAAAAAACCAAGCCCGAAATATACGAAAAAATAGTAAGAATAAATTCGCTTGAAAAGAAAACACGCGATCTTGTGCAGTTATATAAAGCAGCGGATTCTAACGAACGAAAGGCAGAACTTAAACTGGACCTGAAAAATGTGTTAACTGAACTATTTGAACTTAAGCAAGACCGATACAGAATAGAACTGCAAAGTTTAGAAAACCAAATCAAAGAGATTAATACCAAATTAGAAAAACGAACACAAAATAAAGAAAAAATTATCAATCGCAGATTAGAAGAATTATTAATTTCCGAAGAAGAACTTGACTGGTAAAAATAGTTTTTGTAAAATGGAGGCGTCTATGAAAAAAATCTTATCCATTTTTATCTGTGTAATCTGTGTTTTTTATCTGTGTAATCTGTGTTTTGCAGAAGCAATCATTAACGCAATCAATGGCGAGGTCACTATCAACAACAGTCCTGCTGCAGTTGGTCAGTTGCTCAGTTCAGATGATGTTATCAAAACAGCGTCAGGCGCTACTGCTGAAGTTTTAATCAACGAGCATAAAGTTAATGTTTCACAAAATTCAGAACTTGCTGTATCTTTAACCAGAACAATATCTGGCGATACTACATTGATAAATGTTATGATTGGTAAAATCCGCGCAGTTGTTAAAAAGCTTAAAGCCAGACAGAAATTTGAAGTAAAAACACCAACCGCTATATGCGCTATTCGTGGGACAGATTTTTCAGTTGAAGTAACCGAGTATGCGACTACACGGTTAGAGGTTTATGAAGGCATCGTTTCAGCAAAAGAAGAGACAACCGGTAAGGAAGTGATGGTATATCCCGGCGAGTTCACAACTGTTCAAAAAGGCGAATCGCCGACAAAACCAGAGGCGTTAGAAGGTGAGAAGGTAAAAAGTGAAAAAGTGGAAGAAAAGAAAGACGAATTCAAATCAGAAGCACAGCGAGAAATTTTTATGGAACTTTCACGCGAATCAGTTTTAGAACGCGCTCAAGACGAGATAAAACTTGCCGAATACCAGAATGGTAAAGCATTGATTGATGTTTTTGGCAAACGAGTTCGTTTAGAAGAATATGTCTACCGCCCGCCTGAAAACAAAAATCAATTCAAATATGTGGTCCTAAACGAGCGAGAAAACCGGTTTGATTTTGGCAAGATACTTTTTACATTTAATAAAGACCTGCCAGCAAAATTAAACGATGCAACCCAGAATATGTTTCACAGTGAAGGTTCAACCGAGCCGCAGTGGTATCTTACTAATGTTGATTCTATTATGTCAAATACTTACGATAAAGTGTTAGAAGAAGCATCAGGCGGAAAAATGATTCCGGATAATACAGCAGAGCCATCAGAATGGAATGTATTTTTTAACGAGTACAGGTTTTATATTGGAAATGAAAAGTCAACTGAAAATGGCGGTAAAGGCAAACTGATGTGGCAGTTCAAAGATAATGGCGATAATGTTTTTCAACTGAATGAACTAACAATTCTACCAGGTACACTAGATGCATCTGTCACATCTACCGGTTGGATGCCCGATGGGATAAGCACATTCCATTTCGCATACAAGGATACATATTCCGACGGAACATGGATTGAAAAGCATAATTACATAATAAACGACGATGGTAAAGTGCAAACATTCTCTGATATTTACGCTGGTAAAGAGGTGTCTGCTGAAAAAATAAAAGATAAAATTCTATCGCTCAATTTTGAGAATGTTTATACATCTAATCTGTTTTCTGATAAATGGGACAAAAAAATAGATTTAATTTTTTCGTCCAAACTTTTGTCTGATAGTGGGATATTACAATTACCGAATTCGTTAAACAAAGCACCCAAAACAAATTAAAGATTAACAGTTTCGGATAAAATTGTAGCGTCCAACTTTATGTTGGACGGAATAAAAATGCGTTCCATATAAAATGGGACGCTACAAGAGGAGAGTGGTATGCTAAAATATTTTTTTGGTTTAGTGTTGGTATCAGGTTTTTATTCTTTTTTGTTTTCACAACAAATTTCTGGAGGCCCACCTGAATTTATTAAAGGACTAAATTTAACTCAGGAACAGATGGAGAAAATGAAAGCAATTGGTCAGGCAAATGAGTCAGAAATGGCAGTGCTAAGTTCCAGAATGAATATTTTACAGAAGGAATTAGAAGCCCGAATGAAAGACCCTAATGCTACGGAATCATCACTGAATTCAAAGGTTAATGAAATAGCAGCCACACTGCAAAAACTTATAAAAAAAGGTATTGAAATGAAGTTCAAAATGAAAACAATTTTAACTCAGGAGCAATGGAAGAAAATGCACGAAAGTGGAATGTTCCCACCAATGATGGGCGGCGGTCCAATGGGCGGTCCAATGAGTGGTAGTCAACAGCAGATGCCACCGAGAGAGCAAATGCCACAAGGTCAGCCTGGACAACCAATGCCACCAATGCCACCACCAGAACAAAAATAACGGAGGATTGACTATGTCGCTATGTCGCTATGTCTGCCTATCTGTCAGACACTCTATATCGCAGTATTGGAGTTTCAAATCATACCCACTAAAGTGGGGAATAAATTATACCCGACTTCAGTCGGCTATGTGGTTGGTTTTACTACTATCTCCTATCTCTTATCTCCTATCTGAACTTAAAGTCACACCTGTTGCCAATGTCTCGCTTTTAGGCGGTCAGTATTTTTTGGAAGGTGAAAGCGATTCATTCGCTGGTAATACAGACATATTTTTTGCACCTGTTATCAATTTTTCTGAGAAAACCGCATTATTGCCGATTTATCAAGGTGTTTATTCTGGCACCAAAGATGTAAAAGAACTCGTCGGCGGTGGTACGCTTACCAGAGAGATTTTAGATAATTTGCTTACACTTAAATTTATACGCAAATTTTCTGATACATTAAAAGGCAAAGCAAAACTCGGCTATAAACTGGAATACCTTAAAGAAACAGAAGACGAAAAACTTGGTGACGGACTTTTTGATTATGGTAGAATCATTGCCGGACTTGAAGCCGAAAAAATGTTTAACCGAACAAATGTTCGGATTGGTTATGATTTCTATATGATGAATTATCCGAATTATGCATCGCTTGTTACTACATACCAAACATCTATTGATACCGCTACATATACAGAAATATCACAGAATGCTGGTGAAGATGTGCTTGATTATTCAGCACACGAACTTTTTGTAGAAACATTATATAAATTTTCAGAAACTACATTAGGCAAACTATCGTATAATATCGCACTCAAAAACTTTACAGACCAGACAATTGTTGAAGAATCCGGCAGTTTCACATCTGACAAAAGAAATGATTTAGTCCATTTGCTTACATTAGGGATTTCACAAAAATTAAGAAGAGTTTCTGTTGCGCTCTATGATACTATCCAGATATATACTTCTAATCAGAACTCATATGATGCCAATAGAACACAGTTTAATGCTAACTATTACAATTTTGTTCAGAACAGTATTTCACCGGCATTAACATTTGCACTCGGTAAAAGTGGGACAACAAAACTCAATCTCTGGTGGGAGATTGTGACAAGGGTTTATCAAGACCGTCCTGCACAGGATGAATCCGGAAATTACCAAACTGCTAAAATTACACAGACAACGAATACAACCGGTGTTTCGTTAGCGATACCTGTATATAAAATGCTCTCATTAAAAACCGCAGCAAGTTACAGGGGTTCAGTATCAAACAACAAATACGAAGCAAATTACAGATACAATTACAATACCTCAAACTATTTTGTTGGAATAAATTGGGAATATTAAATCGGACAGGTAGGCTTGTCCTTATCGTAGGGGCGAACTTGTTCGCCCGTAAAATAATTTTGACCAGTTAATCGTTATATATAGTGAATAGATGAAATAAAAAAATTCTACCTGACTTCAGTCAGGGTTATCTAAACTTAAATCCTTAGATAACCGCCACTAAAGTGGCGTAGAAATTCATGGAGGGTTTATGAAAAAGTTTTTATCTGTTTTTATCTGTGTTAATCTGTGGTTTTTAATCTGCGTTCATCTGTGTTTTTCTGCAACATTAAAGGTAAAAATGCTGGATGGTTCAAACAACCAGCCATTAGATGATGTAACAGTGATGGCAGTTGGGTTTTTGGAAGGTCAGGACGAACCATTAGGCAGTGTTTCCAAAATCGGTAAGACGAATACCGAAGGTATTGTTGAATTTAACGGGTTAGTTGTCTCTGCTCTGGATAAACTCACTAATACTGCTAAAAATGTATGGTATAAAGTAATTTTTGCTAAACATAAGTATTTCCCAACGGTTACTGAACAGATTTCCGGCAATTTACAAATTCCCACACACCATTTCACATCAGATACTCAGGTGATTCCAGAAACAGGCTACCACGAAATTAGGCTACAGCCGCAGCAGAATATACAAGCCGGGATATTGAATATTGTTATTTCAACAACCGCTGCTACACCAAATACAATGATGTGGATGGACTTGAGACACAAAATAACCGGTGAGCCGGTTGCATTCAGTTTGCAAATAGCAACATATGGACCTAATATTAACCCTGACTTTTGGTTGCAAATATACAACATCCCACCTGCACCTAAAGATACATATCTGCTCTCTGTTGGTAAGATGGATACCGCAGAAGGTGCGCAGGTGATTGTTTCAACCGAAGTTTTTGATAATCCAAGAGATATAAACCCGGCACTAATAACAGACCAGCATGTTGAACTCGGATATATCAGCAATGTAAAGACGGAAGAAGCCCAGCCGATTGATATTTCAAATATCGCATTTGAAGGTGTTGTAGTAGAATCAAATGGTGCACCAATTCCAAACTGCGCAGTTGAAATAAGGGATATTAGTACAGATACAGTTAAAGATACTACAAATCCATTTTATAATCAACAATACAACTGGTTTAACTTTTTTAAAACATTGACCGATGCCTCGGGCAAATTCAATCTACTTAAACCTGTATATGGTAATATCAGAACTTCTACATATACAGTTCAAGTAGCGAGATTAGGATATAAATCAGACAAGCAAGCGCATTATTATGAAGGTTCTCGCAAGCTTTCAAAATTTCAACTTGAAACCGCAACCGGTGTAATAAAAGGTGTGGTTACACTAAACGACAAACCACTTCCTGATGCATGGGTTAATCTTTGTTCTATCAAACAAGAAGATAAACAAAATTTAGGACTAGACCCGCAGCAATCCGACACAACAGGCGGGTTTTTCAATACAGTTACAAGAGGTGATGGAAGTTATGAGTTTAATGGTGTTGCACCTGGTAACTATAATTTAGAGGTTAATCATAATGTTTTGAGTAAAAAAGAACTTTATTGGCAGGAGAGCGGTACTGCAGTTTCAACAGAGCCATGGAAGTATAGATATGTCTACGACTATGGTTCTGACCAGAAATCAACCTCAACATTAGATAACCAGCGGATTGTTTTGTGTCCCGATATGACCTCAGTGGTCTACTCTACTGCCGGTTCGGTTTTGTCTACTGGTGATATAAATATTAACCTTAATGTGGTTCTTTCAACCAATGCAAAAATAACAGGGTTTCTTTATTTCCCACAAGAAGTTACAATTACAGCAAAGGATGCTATCAAAGTCATTGCACATCCGATAGACCCACAAACACACCAATTTACAGAAATGCAAGGAATAGGCACTGTTTATTATGCAGACCCGACGCTCTTGCAAGGCACTACAACATTCCTTAAAATTTCAATAGATGTTTCCACAGGCACATATTTTGTAGAGATAAAATCAGACAAGTGGGTACCTGCAAGGTCATACAACTTTGAGGTCGTCAGCCAAGTGGACCCTGGTGGTTGGCAACCGCTTCCTATTATTAAGATGGTAAAAGCAGGTCACCTTGAAGGTAAAATCAAACTACCTGATGGCAGTTATTTCCAGGCAACACAAGATTTACAGGCAATCATTCGGGCACGCGGGATTGATGTTGAATACGGCTGGGATACAATGCTTGGGAACTGGTCGCCAGACCCTACAAGATTCACATTTGATTCACTACCACCGGGCAGATATAATCTATGGATAGAAATACAACGAATGAATAAACAGCCCGGTTCATTCACACCGCCAACACCACAGATACTTTACCCAATCGCAATAATTCCGAATGTCCGCGTTACAAAAGACCAAACAACTTTTGTAGAAGCTGCTATAAAAGAAGGTATCTTGTGTGAACCTATTGCACCTATTCCACCGGACAAACCTGAAGTGGATTATTCAGCTCGTTGTATAGACAATAAAGGACAACCATATAAAGGTATATCCAAGTATCTTATAGTCGGTTTGCCAGTTGAACTTCCACTGAAAGGTTCAAAGTTACAAGCATTAATAAACAACAATGGAATGTTAGACGATTTTAAAGTACCAACTTTGTTTTTTAACCTGAAGAGTAAACAATGGCAGACGGATAAACTGCTTGCTGGTAAGTATAATTTCTATATGCTATTTTTAAGGCGGTTTGGTCCGCCTGATGGCTATCCGCCAGAAGAAACAGATAGAAACAATCCTGACGAGTATTTTACTATTATCAGTAGAGCAGAAAATGTGAATGTTAAATCAGACGACCTCGCAGCAGGCGCTACATTCCAGATAAAAATGGGCGCCGGTGTGATGGGTCCCGGGAAATTAACCGGAAATATAAAAGGTACAAAAATACTATTGCCCGAAGATGGCGACAAAATTAAAGGTAACTTTGATGAGTTTACAAACTATGTCCCGACAGTAATGCTCTATGATATGGATGGTGCCTTACGCGGATATTCTGCAGCAAGACCAAGTAATCAGGAAATTAAACGATGGGAATTCGCAATAGCGCACGGGAGCACTACTTTAATCAACAATATGATAAACTATGCAACCGCAACCGCAGTGATAAATAACATCACTGTTCCGATATATTCGCCTGTCCATTATTATATTGATAATATCCCCACAGGACAGTATGTAATGGTCTGTGAAACAGAAAATTACCCGCCAGTAACAAAAGTGATTACTGTTTCTACCTCTACAACAATAGATATAAACTTTGATATAGATGCCTCATCAGGTTGCACAATCACAGGAACTGTTACTGATGAAAACAACAACCCAATCTGCGAGGCAAATGTAATTGTTAACCATCGGCTGACTACTAAAAAAACAATCACTGATTCGTCCGGAACATTCACACTACAAGGTCTTCCAGCCGGTATCTATCGGCTGGATGTTATGAAGCCCGGCTATGCCGCTAATGGTGAAAAAATAGCAGTGAAACCTGGTGAGACCAAATCAGTTACTATCAAATTAAAAACCGCACAAGCAAAAATTACCGGTAAAATATATTCTCGGAATGAAGGTTCCTGGGCTGCTAAAGAAAAACGGCCTGATGTAAAAATAGTCGCATATAACGAGACCGAAAATGTTACTAATCCAGCAAAGTATCTGCCCGCAATACCGGTAAAAACAGATAGCGAAGGTAGTTATGTAATCCCGGATATTGTGCTTGGCAACACATACTATGTATATTGCTTTGTGCCGGATATGCCGGTTAATTTCAAACTTGTGTATGTAAGCACATTTGTAATGGCGAATATTGATTTCATTGTTGCCGCTTCAACACCAACACTCAAAGTAGTAATGAAACGAACTGAAAATCCATATATATTCCGCTTCTTTATCTTCTCACCAGTTCGGCTGATAGACCCGGTTGATTCATTCCGTGAAGGTGTGCCTGTCTGTTATTATTCACCCGGTAGAACATTTAACGAAATCAAAAAGATACGCGCACTGCCTGTCAAGGGTGTGAAAAACTCATACTCGTTAGATGTAGAAATACCGGAAAATACTGACGAGGAAAACTACACGCTGCAAATCAAAGGCTATTTCGGGCTGGATAAACGAACAAAAACACCTATCTGCGCAACTGAAGAAGTTACATTCAACCTGAAAGCATTAGCAAAAGCAAAGAAAGATGTTGATGAACAACTGGCAGAAGGCGGCTCTATACTGATGGATGACGAACGTGCAGATAATACCGAAGTAAAACTTGACCCCGGCACACTGACAATTGACCCAGCAATGGTAACTGCGCCTAGTACAGATGTCGCCAAAATGGGTGATATGCCCGTCGGTGGATTCCTGTCTAATCTGCCTAATTTCAAAATGTCAAAAACAAGTAAGGATATCTCACTGCTGGTTGATAAAGCAATGGAAAAGATTACTGCAAGCGATGTCTATGAAATCGGACTGGATAATGCACAGGTCAATAAAGCGTTTGATATTACACTGAACTACGACCGCAAAAAAGTAGATGAAGATGAACTGGACGATTTAAAGGTCTACAGATATAATGATACAACTGAGAAATGGGATGAAGTAAAAGGGCAAACAACCGTTGATCCATTAACAGGCACAATCTCTATCTCTGCAGACCAGATTGCTGCATCTACCACGACACCTAAAGCGGTTGTAAAAAACGGTGTGTTCGCAATCAATCGTGCAGGTGGAACTTCACAGAAGGCATCATTCGTAGCATTCAAACAAGACCCGAATACTGCAAAGAGTTACACCGGGACTGATTTTGAGATTTATAATTTCCCCAACCCGTTTGATCTAAAAGATAAAGAGGTTACAATGGCTGATGTTGCAGCAGGCACTACTAAAACCCAATCAATAAAAGGCACAATGCTCAAATATGCACTGCCATCAGATAAAACCGGTAATATCAAACTCTATATCTATAATCTTGCTGGTGAACTTGTAAGAACACTTGAAGAAGGCAGTATGACCGGTGGAAAGTACTACTACACAGAATGGGATGGCAAAAACGACCGTGATGATAATTGTGCATCCGGTGTGTACTTCTTGATTGCCAAAAAAGATGGTAAAGTGCTGAATAAAAAACCACTGAAAATGGCAATCAGAAAATAAAACAAGGTTAAAATTAAAGGTATAAATTAAAATAAAGTCCAAAAATTTTAACCTTTAACCTTTAACTTGTAGTTTTCAGGTGTGACAAAATTCACCTTGACAAAACTTGAATTATTCTTTATACTATTATTGGGATATTATAGAGCAAATGCTCTAATTAGTGACGAGAAAAGTTATAGAGCAAATGCTCTATAAACAAAAATGGAGGTTTTTATGAAAAGGTTTTTATCTGTGTTTATCTGTGTTAATCTGTGGTTTCTTATCTGTGTTAATCTGTGTCTTGCAAAGGGTTTAGGCACAACCGGTGCACAATTTCTGAAAGTAGGTATGGGTGCAAGACCGCTTGCTATGGCAGGTGCGTTTTCTGCGGTTGCAGACGATGTTAACTCAATCTACTACAACCCTGCATCGTTAACCCGTACAGAAACAGGGAAAAACGAGGTTTCTGCAACTTACCTGAAGTATTTTGAAGATGTTAATGCCGGCTTCCTCGGCTATGCCGGCTGTGCCCGTGAAAAACATTATGTTGGTGTGGGACTGACTTATCTGCAAGTAGATAATATAGAAAAACGCGATGTAAGTGAAACAAAACTCGGCGACTTTGGTGCAACAGATATGGCACTGTTTTTCAGTTATGCAAGAAAAGATATTGCACAAAAATTGTTAGAAGGTGTATCAGTTGGTGGTGGGCTAAAAATTATCAATAGCCAGATAGAAAATGAACGAGCATTCACAGTCGCACTGGATTTGTCCGCATATTATCCTGCTGATGACAAACTCGCATTTGCACTAAATATCCAGAACATAGGTCCTGGTGTGAAATATATTGATGAAAGCGACCCGCTACCGCTAAATATAAAAGTTGGTGCAGCTTACAAAGCGCTTAAGGACTTAACAGTTGCGTGTGATTTAGATGAGTATATTGTTGATACTAAACTATATGCTTCTATAGGAGCAGAGTACTGGATAAGAGAAGATATACTAGCACTCCGCAGTGGCTACCGGTTCGGATACGATACCTCGTCATTAGGCAGTGTAGTCGGGCTCGGTGCTGGTGCTGGCTTCCGTATCTGGGGCTTCTCAATTGATTATGCATTTGTGCCTTTCGGCGATTTGGGCGATACCCACCGCATTTCATTTGGCACAAAGTTTTAGAAATCCCGAATAAAGACACACGAATAAAGGCAAACATCACGAACAAAACACGAATAACGATATTGGTTTATTCGTGAAAATTCGTGATAACATTCGTGACGTGTTATTCGTGATATCATACCTCAAAAATAAAAAAAGTTAGTTTATCCGCAGGGTTGACAAATCCTGTTTTTTTTTGTAATATAATGCTGTAAAGGATATGAATTTTATTAAACGATTTGTAATTATAATTAAATGGTTGTTTGGTGGAATGAAAGGTATTTCACCGCATCATTCCCAGGAAGATATCTATTTTGAAGTTCTGTCTGCACTTGCGGAAGCAATAGAGGCAAAAGACCATTCTACACGCGGGCATTCTCAAAGAATGGTAAAACATGTTGACTACCTCGGCAAAAGATTCGGGCTATCAAAACATGAATTAAAAGATTTAGAAGTTGCGTCGGTCTTACACGATGTAGGTAAAATAGGGATAGATAAATCTGTTTTTTTGAAACCAGCCAAATTAACTCCTGAAGAATATGAGATTATTAAAAAACATTCTACAATAGGTGCTAATATAATCGGCCGTGTAAGTTTTATGAAAGGTGCTGCTGAGTATGTAAAATATCATCACGAACGATGGGATGGGAACGGTTATCCTGATAAACTCAAGGGTGAAACAATCCCGTTAGGCGCAAGAATCCTTGCAGTTGTTGACTCGTTTGATGCGATGATGTCAGAACGACCTTACAAAAAACCAATGACGCTTGAAGAGGCATTTATAGAACTGAAAAAGAATGCAGGAACCCAATTTGACCCGAAAGTTGTTGAAGAATTCCTCAAGTACGATTTCCAATCAGATAAATTTAACTACAGAGATTTCTAAAAAATGTATAAAAAACTTATCCAGACAGTTCTGATTCTTTTTCTCATTTTATCATTTGGCACACTTGGCTATGTAATTATAGAAAAATGGCAGTTTTTTGATGCGCTCTATATGACGGTAATTACACTCGCTACCGTCGGCTACGGTGAAACCCATCCGCTTTCTTTTACAGGTCGGATTTTTACAATTTTTTTGATACTATCCGGTATGAGCATCCTGCTTTATACAGTGTCGTCTATTACATCATTTATAGTTGAAGGTGAATTAAGCCAATTTTTCAGGAGGAAAAAAATGCTGAACGCAATCTCGCAATTAAAAAATCATTTCATTGTCTGTGGTGCTGGAAAAGTAGGTAGCCATATAATTTCAGAACTCGCTAAAACAAAACGAGAGTTTGTAATTATTGAAAAAGATAAAAATGTGATTACCAGTTTTGAGAATTATCTTTGTATCAATAATGATGCGACTGACGAAAACATACTTAAACAAGCAGGGATTGAAAATGCGGACGGCTTGTTTGCAGCGCTTTCTACCGACGAAGAAAACATTTTTTTGATTATCACCGCTAAACAGATAAAACCAACCCTGAAAATTATCGCTAAAGCGGTTCAGGATACTGCTGCTAAAAAACTGATAACTGCTGGTGCCAACTCAGTGATTCAGCCTAACCTTATCGGCGGGCTCAGAATGGTTTCTGAAATGGTAAGACCTACAGTAGTTTCATTTCTGGATATGATGCTGAAAGAAGGCAAAGGCGACCTGCGAGTTGAAGAGATAGAAATCAAAAAACCGGTATTAAAAACGGTTTCTGATATTTTTTTGCAAATACAGAAAAGAAACGCATTACTGCTCGCGGTTTATTCCAAAGATGGTTACAAGTTCAACCCGCCTCAAAATACCGCGATTCAATCAACAGATAAACTTATAATTATGGGCACACCTGAACAGATAACCGCTTTACGGGAAAATTTGTGAATATATTGCTAACCATAATTTTTGCGGTCGCAATGGGTTTTCTTGAATCTGCAGTCGTCGTATATTTGAGAGAACTTTACTATCCTGCTGGATTTCACATTTCTGAAAAAGTGAAATTCCCGTTTATCAAATTTGGAGCGGTTAATGAGTTAAAACCATTCTCAAAAAAATTGATACTGACTGAACTTGCCCGAGAAGCCGCAACAATTGTGATGCTTGTTACATTCGCAATACTTGTCGGCGACTCATTTGTATCTCGGGTCGCTTATTTTTTGTTGGCATTCGGTATATGGGATATTTATTATTATATTTTTCTGAAAATAATCTTGAACTGGCCTGAATCATTCACAACGACAGATGTTTTCTTTCTACTCCCAACCCCATGGACAGGTCCAGTGTGGTTGCCGATTCTGTGTTCAATATGTATAATAGTAATCGCTTTTTTGATTTTATAGTTTCGCGTCAGTTCCATGTTAAGTTCCGCATCAGCTCTGCGGTATGTTTATGAATCACAAAAAATTTACAGCCGAAAAAAATAAAAAAAATCTCAAAAAATTTTTGCAAGTACCGCCAAACAACAGAATAATTTTTGTGCCACAGTGTTTAAGAAATATAAAAAAATGTAAAGCGAACGAATTTGGGAGTTATTATCTGTGTGCAGAATGCGGTGCTTGTAAAATATCAAAAATATCAAGAACAGTCAAAAAATGTGGGTATCTGGGGCTTAGAATCTTGAAAGGCGGTTCTACTATTAAAAAAATAGTCGCAGAACTTAACCCTAAAGCTGTGCTTGGTGTTGCTTGTTATTTTGAAGGCACGCAGGGCATAAAAGAATGCGAACGACAAAAAATACCGGTTTATTTTTATCCGCTTTCCAGAGATGGTTGCGAAAATACTGATTTGGAACTTAAAAAACTTCTAAAATTGATAAAAAATGACTGAAAAACTGGTGCTTGAAAACTTCAATTATTTTGGTGGGAAACACTGCCAGACAACCGCATTAAAAAGTATTCTGGCTTATCACGGATTACAATTTTCAGAAGAGATGCTTTTTGGTCTTGGTGGTGGTGTTGGTTTTATCTACTGGTATATAAAATTTTTTATGCCGTACCCTTTTATTGGTACTCGGAATTCTAAAGTTGATGAATTTGTGATAAAAATTTGCAGACGGCTTGGTATAGAAGCAACATTATGGAAATCAAGCAGTTGTAAAAAGGGTTATGAAGAAGTAAAAAAACTGCTCCGTGATGGCGAGCCGGTTTATGTTTTTGTTGATATGGCGTATCTTCCATATATGGCACTTCCGAAGAGTGCACATTTCGGAGGACATGCAATAACAGTTTTTGGGATTGACGAATATGAGAACAAAGTTTATATTTCAGACCGCGGCAAAAATGCAGTAACTATAAATATTTCAGATTTCCAAAAAGCAAGGTCTTCCCAATCCCGTCCATTCCCTGCTAAAAACAAATTGATAAAAATTAAATGTTCATCAACAATCGGAGATTTAGAAAATGGTATCAGAGAAGCAATCAAAGATTGTTGCAAGAATATGTTACAGTCACCAATCAAAAATATCGGGCTTGCTGGAATACAGAAATGGGCGAGTATTGTGCCGAAGTGGAATAAACAATTTGATGGAATGAATTTGCTCGGCTGTCTTTTGAATACATTTATCTATATTGAAATTGGTGGCACGGGTGGTAGCGCGTTCCGTCCGATGTACACCAAATTTTTGAGAGAATCAGCAGAAATTTTGAAAAAGCCGGAATTAAACGAAATTGCAAAAATGTTTGAAAAATCTGCTTTGGCTTGGAGTGGAATCGCAAAAGCATGCTTGCCTGATACGCCGTTAGAATTTAAAAAAATGCGGAACTTATTGTTCCAAAAAAACATACTGCTTGAAGAAGGAAACCCCGATACGTTAGATGAAATGAAAAAAATCAATATTGAGATGAACACCCTAACAAAAAAAGTCATTGATGATTTGCAGAAAAACAATACTTTTCTTTCAACTTTGTTATCCAACCTGCAACAAAAAATTTTAGATTGCTACGAAACAGAGAAGAAGGCATTTGAAAAGTTGAACACTGATATAAATGCAAATTGAATTTTACGATTTTGGTGAAATAGTTATTAACGGTAAAAAATATAACAGCGATGTAATTATCTATCCCGATACTGTTCAAAGTAGTTGGTGGCGAAAACAAGGACATTCATTGTGTGTTGACGACTTAAACGATGTGATTTCAGCAAAACCTGAGATTATTATCGTCGGGACTGGATACTCCGGATGTATGACCATCCCTGTTGAAACAAAAAAACAGATTGAAAACCAAAATATAAAACTAATAGTTGAAAACACAAAAAAGGCAACTGAGCTACACAATAAACTCCAAAACAAAAATGTAATCACCTGTTTGCATCTAACCTGCTGAAAAAATCAAGGTAATCCATATGGAAACAAAACCGATATATTGGAAAAAGAAAGTATTCAAAGTGCTTGACCAGCGGATGTTGCCGTTTAAGGTCTCATATATTACCTGTAAAACATATATAGATGTTTATAACTGCATTAAAGATATGGCAGTTCGTGGTGCGCCTTTGATTGGTGTTACCGCAGGATATGGAATGTATCTCGCCTCAGTTGAAAAAAAGTTCAAAAGTGTTTCAGAGTTAAAAAAACACTTGCAATTTGCCGGTAACAAACTCATTTCTGCAAGACCGACGGCAGTAAATCTCTCTTGGGCAGTAGAAAGAATATTGAAAGGTGTTCACGAGTTCTCGGGTTCACGAGTTCAAAAGTTGATAGAAGCGATAAAACGAAAAGCAGAAAGAATAGAGCAGGAAGATATTGCTATAAATAAAAGAATAGGCGAAAATGGTGCAAAACTTCTGAGAAAAAATTCTACAATTCTTACACATTGTAATGCTGGTGCATTGGCAACTGCGGGTTGGGGGACTGCACTTGGAGTTATACGAACTGCATATAAGCAGGGGAAAATAAAATTGGTTTATGTTGATGAAACAAGGCCGTATCTTCAAGGTGCGAGGTTAACCAGTTGGGAATTTTTGCAAGAAAAAATTCCGTGTGTTTTAATTACTGATAATATGGCAGGATATTTCATTTCACAGAAAAAAATAGATGCTGTAATCGTCGGTGCAGACAGGATTGGGGCAAACGGCGATACTGCCAATAAAATTGGAACATATACGCTTGCGGTTTTATGTAAAGCAAACAAAATTCCGTTTTATGTTGCCGCACCAACTTCCACTTTTGATTTAACAATCTCTGACGGTAAAAAAATAAAAATAGAATACAGAAATTCTGATGAAGTGGTTTTCATAAATAAAAAACGGGTTGCTCCGATTGGTGTAAAAGCGCTTCATCCTGCATTTGATGTTACGCCCCACAATTTAATAACCGCAATTATCACTGAAAAAGGAGTAGTAAAAAATCCGTCAAACAAAAAAATAGAGTCAACTTATTCTACGAAACTCCGAAAAAAGTCTAAAACTTCGTGATTTCGTGTTAATTCGTGGTTCCGCAGTTTTCTGGATATGGACTACAGTAAAACAATAAATCTGCCGAAAACAAACTTTTCAATGAAAGCAAATCTGCCTCAGAAAGAACCGCAGATTTTATCCTTCTGGAAAAAAACGGATATTTACAAAAAACTTGCTAAAAAAAACAGCGGCAAAAAAAAGTTTGTTTTACACGACGGGCCTCCATATGCTAACGGACATATTCACCTTGGTACTGCACTCAATAAAATCCTGAAAGATATAGTTGTAAAATATAAGTTTATCGCTGGTTTTGATACGCCCTATATTCCAGGTTGGGATTGTCACGGTCTTCCGATAGAATATCAATTGATGAAAGAACTTGGTAAAACGAAATCAACTATTGATAAAATAGAGTTCCGTAACAAAGCGACTGATTTCGCAATGAAGTTCGTCGGCATCCAGCGTGAAGAATTTATTCGGCTGGGTTGTATCGGCGATTGGGCGAATCCATATCTAACGCTGAAAAATGAGTATGAAGGAATAATTATTTCAGTATTCCGAAAACTGTTGAAAGAGGGTTACATTTACAGAAAACTGAAACCGGTTTGTTGGTGTGCATCGTGTGAAACGGCACTTGCTGATGCTGAGGTTGAATATGCCGACCATGTTTCACCGTCAATATTTGTCAAATTTCCCGTTATCGGCGGTAATCAGCGTTTGTTTGAAAAATCAGCGTCAATCAGCGTGCTTATCTGGACAACAACACCATGGACGCTTCCTGCTAATGTCGCAGTTGCGTTTCAGCCGAATACAGATTATGTGATTGCAGAAATGACTGACGGTGAACGATATATTTTTGCTGAAGCACGGATTGAATATCTCAACCAAATTTTAGAATTTCAGAATTTCACAATTCTAGAAAAGTGGAATGGTAGATGGTTTGAAGGGCTGAAATGCAAAAATCCGACTACTGAAAAGGAATCAATTGGTGTGCTTGCTGATTTTGTATCGTTAGAAGAAGGGACTGGAATAGTTCATATAGCGCCAGGTCATGGCGAAGAGGATTATATCGTCGGCTTAAAATACAGTTTGCCAACGGTCTCACCTGTTGATGATAAGGGAAGATTTACAGACGAAGTTAAACATTTCAGCGGACAGAATGTATTTTCAGCTAATGAAAGCATTATAAAGTTTTTAGAAGAAAAGAAACTGCTGATTGCAAAACAGAGCATTTCGCATTCATATCCGCATTGCTGGCGCTGTAAGAAGCCGATAATTTTTCGTGCTACAAAACAATGGTTTCTGTCAGTTGAAAACAAAAATCTGCGTGACAAATTATTAAATTCTATAAAAAATGTGAAGTGGCTGCCTGAATACGGCGAAAGCAGAATCAAAGGGATGCTTGAAGTTAGACCTGACTGGTGTTTGAGTCGGCAGCGACTGTGGGGCGCACCACTTCCAATTATTTATTGTTCCAGTTGTGATGAGCCGATTTTAGACGATAGTATTTTAGAAAAAATAGAACAGATAATATATCAGGACGGTTCTAATAAATATCTGGAAATGAATATTGACGAAATTTTAGCCAGCAACACAAAATGTAAAAAATGCGGTTCTCCAAATTTCAGGAAATCAGACGATATTTTAGATGTGTGGTTTGATTCTGGTGTATCTTCGTTTGCGGTATTGAAAACCCAGCGTGAGCTTTATTTCCCAGCAGATTTGTATCTTGAAGGCAGCGACCAGCACCGCGGCTGGTTCCAGACATCGCTGATACCATCAGTTGCACTTGAAAAACAGCCGCCGTATAAAACGGTTCTTACACACGGATTCGTTGTAGATGGTGACGGTAAAAAAATGTCAAAATCGCTTGGTAATATTATTGCACCGCAGGATGTAATCAAAAAATACGGTGCTGAAATTCTACGGCTCTGGGTTGCGTCTGAAAATTATCAGGAGGATATGCGGTTATCTGACAAAATTATAGATCATTTGATTGATGCTTACAGAAAAATCAGGAATACATTCAGGTTTATGCTTGGTAACATTAGCGATTTTTCTGCAACCAATAGGGTTGTTTACGACGAACTTTTGGATATTGATAAATGGATGCTCTCCAAACTGCAGCGGCTTATTACAGATGTGCGAAACAGTTATGAAAATTACGAGTTTCATAAAGTTTTTCGGCTGATATACAATTTCTGTATTGTTGAACTTTCATCATTTTATTTTGATATCTTGAAAGACCGGCTTTATACATTCAACAAAAAATCAAAAGAACGATTATCTGCTCAGACAACAGTAGAACAGATATTTTTGCAACTTGTACCATTCCTGGCACCGATTATTTCGTTTACTGCAGAAGAGGCGTATCAAAAATATAAAACGCAAGCAACAAGAGATAAAGAACAGGATTCGGTATTCCTGATTGATATGCCGGTTGTAAATGACAAATTTATAAATATACAGATAGAACAGAAATTTGAACAAATCATAAAAATCCGGGGTTTTGTGTTAAAATTGCTGGAGGTATTACGAAAACAAAAAACAATTGGGAACCCGCTTGAAGCGAAAGTTTTGTTATATACTGATGATACAGACCTGAAAAAATTCTTAAAAACGAATTTGCAAGACCTAACATCTACATTCCTTGTTTCACAGGTTGAGATTTCTGAAAATGCGGTTGATGGAACAAAAGATGAGACATTGAAAATAGAAGCCAAAGTTTTACAGGCAGACGGCAAAAAATGCGTCAGATGCTGGATGTGGTCTGAAACAGTCGGTAGTGCTCCTGAACAGCCTGGAATCTGTGCCAAATGCGTAAAAAATCTGTAATAATAATTCTTGCCATTTTACTTATAGACCAGTTCACAAAATTTTATATCGCAAAAAATTTTCTTTTAGGCGAATCAGTATCTGTAATAAGAAATATCTTTCATATCACTTATATCACAAACACAGGAACTGCATTCGGGATGTTTCAAGATTACGGAAGGTTCTTTCTAATTTTTTCTATAATAGCGATAATTTTGCTTTCTATTTTTATCTATAAAAAGAAGGATAGCAGAAATACAACTCTGACTGCATTTTCGCTAATTTTAGGTGGCGCTTGGGGAAATTTGATTGACAGAATAATTCGTGGCTCAATTGTTGATTTTCTTGATTTCCGTATCTGGCCTATATTCAATATCGCTGATTCCGCAATAACCATCGGGATTGGAGTATTAGTTATCCATTCTATATTCTTAAAAATATGGGTATTATCAAACAAGCAGATATAGACTTCATACTTAAAAAAATGTTTGCCAATAATGGTGAGTTTGCTGAGATATACTTCAGCGAAACTGAAACAGCTGGTTTTACATATCTTGACGGCAAAGTTGAAACAGCATCCTCTGGAACAATCAGTGGTTGTGGTCTGCGGCTTATCAGAAATAACGAGACCTATTTTGCATCATTAGATGCGCCAACTATGTCGTCTATTGTCTCGCTTGTCTCAAAACTTGCTAATGTATCTGTAGAATCACACAACTATACTGATAATCCTGTCAGCATAAATAATTCAACCATCGTTAAAAAAACTCAAACTTTACAACAGTATCTAAAAACTGTTGAAGAGACAGATAAAATGCTTCGGGCAAAATCTAACCAGATTAAACAGATTTCAATTCAGATTTCAACAGGTAGCAAAAAATTTTTTGTAGCCAACTCTGATAATATATCCGCAGAAAATAAAAAAGAATCAGCAATTTTTACAATAGCAATTATTGTCAGTGACGGCAAAAAGGGGAGGATTACACAAACTGCTCACGAAATTATAGCTACTAACACGCTACAAAAAATCAAACCGGAAGATATCAAAAAAATATCTGAAATTGTATATCAGCGTGCTAATAATTTGCTGAACATAGCGGTCCCGACACCTGCCTGTGAACTGCCTGTTGTTATTTCAGCGTCTGCTGGTGGCACAATGATTCATGAAGCAATCGGGCATTCATTAGAAGCCGATGCTATTCAGAAAGGTATCTCGCCAGTTTATTCAGGCAAACTCGGTAAAAAAGTAGCAAACGAAAAAATTACTGTTATAGATGACCCTACAATTGAAAATGCACGTGGGTCTTATCAGTATGATGACGAAGGCACACCAGCCCAAAAAACGATACTGGTTGAAAACGGGATATTAAAAAACTATCTTTACGATTTGTTCACTGCAAAAAAGGACAGAGTGGAATCTACAGGAAACGGCCGACGGGAATCATATCATCACAAACCACTCCCAAGGATGTCAAATACCTACATTGCACCCGGTTGCGAGAAGCCTGAAGAAATAATAAAAAGTGTAAAAAAAGGGATTTTTGTCAAAAAAATGGGTGGTGGGCAGGTGAATACCACAAATGGCGATTTCATATTTGAGGTTGAAGAGGGCTACGAAATTTTAGACGGCCAACTCGGTAAAATGTTGAGAAATGCATCGCTTATTGGTAACGGTCCTGATGTGCTGAACTCTATTGATATGGTTGGCAGTGATTTAGGCTGGCAACACGGCACCTGTGGAAAAGAAGGTCAAGCCGTGCCTGTAACTGATGGGCAACCAACACTCCGTATCCCTAGAATCACTATCGGTGGAATATAAAAATCCATATCAGCATAACTTACGTGGCCGTGTCGCAACCTCTTGATTTTTAAGATATTGAAGAAAAACACGATGATACAAATGAAAAATAATCTGGTAGTTGGTTTTTTAATGATATTAGCTTCTCAAAACTTTTTAAGTGCTTCGGAAGCAATGTCTGTTTATTATGATACAGCATCCGCAAACACACCCGCTTATAGAACTTACCCTGTTGCAGGTACATGGTCGTCAGAACAATACGCGAACGCGGTCAGCCAACCTGCAACTGGATTCTATATTCTTAAATCTTGCCCAAAAAGAAACGAAAAGATTCTGGTAGTACAGGACTCAAACGGGAATCTTACTGCACAGATTTATATTAGCACTGCTGCTATGTGGACTGCAATGAAAACACTTTCTACGGATGTTACTACTAATTATCGTGCTTTTGATGCTGGATATGAACAGGTATCAGGTGATGCGGTTGTCACCTATCGGAAAAACAACTTTACAAATAAGGTTTATTACAGTATCTGGAATGGGAATTCGTGGAGCACAGACGATATAGATACCGGACTCGCATTAGACGGTGATGCGATTAACTGGATTCGGCTGGAACCTAATCCAACCAGCGATGAAATGGCTTTGGTTACTCTGTGTGTAAGCAGTCATGTTTACGCAGCAGTTTGGGATGGAAACAGTTGGGGCAACCAGCAGGCACTAGAGACAACCGGTGTGGGTTCTGCTAGCCAGCAGGGTTTTGATGTCGTCTATACAAGCAGTTATGGTTATGCAATGGTTGTCTGGAACGAAAACGGACAATCCAGTCCGCAATACCGTCAATGGTTCAGCAGCGCTTCTTCTTGGGGTAGTGAAGGTACAATTTCAGACATAACCACGAGTGGTACATTCCGTTGGGTAAGGTTAGCAGGCAATCCGAAGAGTAATTCAAATGAAATTATATTCGCTAGTTACGATACTGATTACGATATAAATGTAGCCACTTGGAATGGTGGTTGGGGTAAGTCATTTGAAGTAGATGTTACAGTGGCCCAGGGCATTTCATATGATTATCGTTGTTTTGATATCAACTATGAAAATTCATCTGGCAGAGGAATGATTGTATATGCTACAAGAGCAAATCCAGCAGGAAGACCAAGATATCAGATATGGACAGGAACAGTATGGAATGCATCTGCATTTGCAGTTGATGTCGGTCCTGAAATAAGATGGTTAAAATTAGACAGAGATAAATGCTCAGACTCTAACGAAATAATGCTTGTCACTTCTGATACTGACAGTGACATAAATGTTCAGAGGTGGACAGGTAGTTCGTGGCCTGCGGCTTCTTTAATAGAATTGGAAGCCAATTCATCTTACAGTAAAGAATGTTTTGCTATTTCATATTCCTATGATACGATTGCACCGAGTAATATCTCGGATTTAACTGGACTTAGTGGTTCTTTAGATGGTGATGTTTTATTGCGGTGGACATCACCTGGTGATGATGGTACTGTGGGTGATCTAGTTGCAGGCGAGTACTGGCTG